>DCIQ01000099.1:15370-22335 GCA_002317435.1 Bacteroidales bacterium UBA1722
GACGATCCGGAAGACCGGCACCGCCACATTTCACACGCTTATGGTCTGTATCCTTCCAATCAGATATCGCCGTTCACCCATCCCGAGCTCTTCAACGCCGTAGGCACCACTCTCGTTCACCGCGGCGATATGGCCACCGGATGGAGCCTCGGATGGAAAATCAACCTCTGGGCCAGAATGCTTGATGGCGAACACGCATACAAAATACTCAGAAATATGCTCTGCCTTCTCCCTTCGGAATATTCAACGGAATTTTTCCCTGATTCTGACCAGATGGAAGAAGGAAGGACTTATGCAAACCTCTTCGATGCCCATCCGCCTTTCCAGATCGACGGCAATTTCGGTTACACGGCAGGTGTGGCCGAAATGCTCCTCCAGAGCCACGACGGTGCGGTTCATCTGCTTCCTGCACTGCCTTCCGCCTGGAACGGAGGTTCAGTCAAAGGTCTGAGAGCCAGAGGCGGCTTCGAAGTGAATATGGAATGGACTTCAGGCACTCTGACTTCGGCCACCATCATCTCGACCATAGGAGGGACTCTGAGAATCCGTTCTTATGTTCCACTGACATCAACCGGCGGGAAGTTGAGAAAAGCAGAAGGTCCCTGCCCCAACCCTCTGTACGAAGGAACTGTGATAGCAGATCCGATAGTCTCACCTGAAGCCCCGGCCACACATTTCAATATACCGACCGTTTACGAATACGATATTGAAACAGTACCCGGACAAATTATAAAAGTCACCGCATCGGAGGCATAGGAGAATAGTATTCCGACTATGAAAAAGATTTTTTCTATAGTACTGACGGCAGTTATGATGACTGCCGTTCTGTTCGCTCAGGAGAAGACGAAAGTCGCCTGCATCGGAGACAGCATCACTTACGGCTCAGGCCTTGAAGACAATACAACACAGAGCTATCCGGCTGTGTTGGGAGAAATTCTGGGGAACGGTTTTCAAGTAAGGAATTTCGGCATTTCAGGAAGATGTGTGTCTCACAGTGCCGACTACCCATATACCGACGGGACCGTTCTTGACGAGATAAAGGCATTCGCCCCCGACGTCATCACCATTATGCTCGGCACGAATGACAGCAAGCCTCAGAACTGGAATGAGGGCACCTTCCGTAACGATTATGTGGCACTGGCAAGTAAACTCAAGGCTCTCCCAAACCGCCCACGCGTCGTTTTCTTCACTCCGACACCCGTGTGGGACACCGAAGGAACCATCAGGAATTCAGTGATAAAGGATTACATACTGCAGGATATCAAATGGCTTGGAAACGACCAGGGATGCGATGTAGTTGACCTGTATGACCCGTTCCTCAACAAACCTTTCCTCTTCCCTGACGGAGTTCATCCGAATGCGGAAGGAGCACGTCAGCTGGCCATCGTGGCTGCCGGTGCATGCCTGCAGAGAAACTGGAGAGAGGAGGAAAAGTACATACCACCCGTGGAGCAGGAGGTGAAGGACCGCATCTCCGAATGGCAGGACTTGAAGTTCGGGATGTTCATCCACTGGGGTGCGTATTCCGTCAAAGGCGTGGTGGAATCGTGGTCCATCTGCCCGGAAAATGTGGGTTGGCAGTACGCAGACCGTCCGAAGGACAAGACGTATGACGAATATGTGAAGGAATATGAAGCTCTTCCGGAGAGATTCAATCCTGTTGAATTCGCTCCTGAGAAGTGGGCCGAAGCAGCCCGATATGCCGGAATGAAATATGTCGTGTTCACCACGAAGCACCACGATGGTTTCAATATGTTCGACACGGCTGAATCCGATTATAAAGTGACATCCCCCGGCTGCCCATTCTCCTCAAATCCGCGGGCCAACATCGCCAAGGAGGTGTTCAATGCTTTTCGGGCGGAGGGGCTGAAGGCGGGGGCATACTACTCCATTGCCGACTGGCACCATCAGGATTACTGGTGGGACTGGTTCCCGAGCAGAAACAACTACATCAACTACGACCCGGTCCAGTTCCCGGAGAAATGGCCACGGTTCCAGAATTTTCTGGTGGCCCAGATGCAGGAACTTACCGGCGGTGATTACGGGGAGCTTTCGATGCTCTGGTTCGACCAGTGCATTCCTTCATTAGAGTATGCGGCACCAGTCCCATGGGATAGGATGGCGGCTGTCGCCCGTGCCAACCAGCCGGGAATAATGATGGTGGCCAGATGGGAAGGGACTGTTTACGAAAATTACCGGACACCTGAACAGAATATTCCGGATGAGGTTCTTGACTATCCGTGGGAATCGTGCATCACTATGTCGAACAGCTGGTCGTGGAGGCCGGATGCCAATTACAAATCCACACGGGAACTTCTTTCGATCCTGGTGAAAGTCGTATCCAGAGGTGGTAACCTCCTGCTGAACGTCGGTCCGAGCGCCAAAGGAATCCTTGATGAAGAGGCATACCTGCGCCTTCGCGAAATCGGAGACTGGATGAAGGTAAATTCTGAAGGGATCTACCGTTCCAAACCCTATCCACTCGGTGGAAACCTCTATGGAACGACCGTGGACGGAGCCGTTTATGCCTATTACGTTCCCGTTGCAGGAGATTCGGAAGAACTTCCTTCCGAGATATTCGTCCCTAACGTGATTTCAAAAGATGTCCGCATGCTGGGAGCTGAGGGTACAAAACTGAAATGCATCCCCGCTGAGAACGGCGTCAAAGTGCTGATTCCCGATAAACTGCGCCACGACCTTCCCTGCCGGCACATCTGGTGCCTGAGATTCCGATAAGTAAATCGACTTTCCGGCCGCATGACGAAATCGCAGGGAGAAGACTGCAAAAGTGTTTTTATGATTTCCATTTTTTTCGGTAACTTGCCGGAAATCGCCGGATGTCCGGTGAAGACCGTAAATGATTATGATGAAGATGTTTTTTAAGTCCGCTGCTCTCGCGGTTGTCTCGGCTCTGGCCGTATGCTGTGCCCCCCGTCCCGCTGAGGTGGAAAACCTCGGTGCCGAATGTCCCCAGTGGAAAGCTTCGTGGATCGGGGCTTCGTGGATGAACACGTTATGGGATGCCGAATCGTATGAATCGGCACTCACCGCCCTCAGGGAAGGAGTCCGGGATACGACCCTCGCGGCTCCTGAATTCAGGAAGGTATTCACTCTCGACAAGAAACTCAGGAAAGCGACGGCATACGTGTGCGGCCTCGGCTTCGGAGAGTTATGGCTCAACGGAGTACGTGTCGGCACAGACCAGTTAAGTCCCAACGAAACGGAATATACATCCAGGAAAGGCCTGGAAGAAACATTCGTTCCGGCCCCCGGCAGTAACTTCAGCGGATATCACGTCCAGTACATGAGTTATGACGTCACTTCATTCCTGCATAAGGGAGAGAATATGGCCGGTCTGTTTCTGGGTAACGGGTTCTTCCATACCCATTCATACAGATGGACCTCATCTTTCGGTGCCCCACGGATAATATGTCAGATTGACCTCGAATTCACTGACGGCAGTACCGGGTGCATAGCGACCGACCAGTCCTGGGATGTGCGCAGAAGTCCTATTCTGATCAATGACATGTATGACGGTGAGGTATATGACGCCACATATTGCGGAGCATGGGAGAAGGCTGAACTTCGCGAGGCTCCCGACGGGGAGATGGTCCCCCAGCTGACTTATCCGGACAAGGTTATGGAAGTCCTTTCTCCCAAGAGGATAGAGAAGACTGCCGACGGCTGCTGGAGAGTGGATTTCGGTGACTATATCACCGGCTGGACCGCATTGAAGCATTTCACGGCTCCCGCCGGGACTGTGATAGATATGGTTCACGAGGCCGAATGCGACGGAAACGGTCTATGGCGTTATGTGAGTGACGGCAGCACCGCCGAATATGCCCCCCGTTTCACGTGGTATACGTTCCGCTATGTCACCATTTCAGGCTGGCCGGGAGAACTTGATGCAGACGATATCGAGGCCCGTGCGGTTTACGGCAGCATGCCTGTGAACTCGAAGTTCGAATGCTCCGATACCCTGATCAACCGCATGGTACATATATGGTGGAGGAGCCAGACTGACAATATGCACGTGGGTGTGGCTACGGACTGCCCCCATAGGGAGAAAGGTCCCTATACCGGAGACGGGGAGCTGGCCTGCCCTATGGTGGTGAAGACATTCGATGCCCTTTCCTTCTATCGCAAATGGCTCCGCGACATGCGTGACTGTCAGGACCGGGAGACCGGATACGTGCCCAATGGAGCACCGTGGCATCCGGGATGCGGCGGCGGTGTGCCCTGGGGCTCGGCCATCTGCATCATGCCCTGGGAATGCTATCTCCAGTACGGTGACACTTCGATACTTGAAGAAAATTTCAAGGCGATGTGCGACTATACCGATTATCTTACCTCGTGGCGCCGTTCCGACGGCACCTGTTTCCAGCAGATAGAATATGAAGGCGGATTTCTGGATATAACGAACCTTGGAGAATGGCTTTCGCCCGGAGAAGATCCTATGAAGGATCTTGTTCATACCTACTATCTGTGGAAATGTGCCGGGAATACCTCCGCTGCCGCCCGTGCTCTCGGCAGGGTGGCGGAAGAAGAGAAATATGCGGCGCTCGCGGATGACGTGGCCAAGGCTTTCCATGTACATTTCTATGATGCAGGATACGGTCATTACGGACATCTCGGCGAATCATCGGCCAGCGAGCCGGTGGAAGGCAGGCCTGTCGTCGGAAACGGTTCGGACTTTTTCGCTCTGGATATGGGTGTCCCCGAGGACAGATATGAGAGTGTCATGTCCGTGGTCAAAGAGAATTTCAAATCAAACGGAGGGCATCTCAACACCGGAATCTGCGGGTCATCTCTCTTCTTCCGTGTCCTCTGTGATCTGGGTGAATATGATATGGTGTGGAAGGCCATTTCCGCCACCGATTTCCCCAGTTTCGGCTGGTGGATAGTGCAGGGTGCCGATACCACTTGGGAACAATGGGGCGGGGCCGCTTCCCGGAACCATCCTATGTTCGGAGGTGCCCTTGCCTGGCTATATACCCATCTGGCCGGTCTCAGGCCTGATCCCGAAGAACCTGGATATAAGCACATGATAGTGCGCCCCTGTCCTGTCGGGGACCTCACTTATGCGGCATATTCCGTAGAAACTTCGTATGGCGAGGCCGCAGTGCGTTGGGAACGCTCTGGCAGTGAGTTCCGGATAGACGTTACGGTCCCTGAAGGCTGTCACGCCAGCATCTGGTTCCCCGGTTCGGATACACCCATAGAGGCCGGTGCCGGGAAGAGCAGCTTCAGGAGCACTATGTGACGGAGCAGCTAAAAGCTTCTTAAATACGAATTTACCCCTTTCACGGTTCATCGCGGAAGGGGTAAATTCTCTTATGATTCTTTGGAGTCAGCCTTTATTTCAAGAAGACCTCTATTACAGGTATTTCCGTATTCGGTTTCAGTACAGGCAGGGAGAAGCCTTCTTCATCGAATTCTATTTCCGAGCCGTCGTGGAGGAACTGGGCATAGTCCACCCGGTCCATGAAAGCGGTGTTCAGACGCTGGAGAGGATAATCCAGAAGACTTATGTACAGTGTATTGGTCTTGGGATTGTAGGTGAGAAGAGTATTGGCGGGAGCCGTGAATTCCTCGGGGGCTTCGGTGCATTCATAGATGGCCCTGTCGTTGAAATGCATCCATTCGCCCATGGCATTCAGCCTCTCCTGTGCACGGTAGTCGAATTCTCCGCGGGCGGTGGGACCTACGTTCAGCAGGAGGTTCCCACCCTTGCTGACTGTCTCTATCAGGAGTTCGAGAAGCTGTGCCGGACTTTTCCAGGTGGTCTCGTCGCGATGGTATCCCCAGGAACCGGAGAATGTCTGGCATGTCTCCCAGTGGACTTTCTTTCCGTTCCAGGTAGGCCATTTGTCCACCTTGTATTGTTCCGGAGTCTTGATGTCCCATCCTCCCCATACGTCGTTCAGGTCGAGGCGGTCGTCCACTATGATACCTGGCTGGAGTGTTCTGGCCAGTTTGAGCAGACCTTCCGAATCCCAGTCTTCGTGCCCCTTGCCCTGGGTTTCCCAGAAAGCCTCTCCTTCTCCGGCGGGATGGCCGGGGTATGAGAAATCGAACCAGATTATGTCTATCTTGCCGTATTTGGTAAGGAGTTCCGTTACCTGGTCTTTCATGTACTGGCGGTATCGGCTCATGTCCTTTCCTTCATTCATCCTGTCGAAATCTTCCTGACCTCCATCGCGGGGGCAGAGGGGATGGTTACGGTCGATGGTGAAGTCCGGATGATGCCAGTCGATGAGGGAGTAGTAGAATCCCACTTTCAGCCCTTCAGCACGGAAGGCTTCGACAAATTCTTTCAGAAGGTCCCTCCCGACGGGGGTGTTGGTGACCTTGTAGTCCGTATATCCGCTGTCCCACATACAGAAACCTTCGTGATGCTTCGAAGTGAGAACCACATATTTCATACCCGCCTCGCGGGCCTGTCTGGCCCATTCCTTGGGATTGTACAGGTCGGGATTGAATCTTTTGAAATATTTCTCGTAGTCTTCATTGGTCATGGCCTCGTGGTTCTTGACCCATTCGTGGCGGGCGGGCATGGCGTAGAGTCCCCAGTGGATGAACATCCCGAAACGGGAATCGGTCCACCACTGCATCCTTTCCGCTTTCTGTTGGTCAGTCTCGGAGGAAGGAAGTGAGAATTCAGGAGCTGGAGCGGTCTGTGCCGCCTTCACTTTTTTCTGGGCGTCGGCAGTGAATGTGAAGACACTTGCGGACATCGCACAGAGAATTGTAATCAGGAATCTGGTTTTCATGATATGGATATTGTTTATGAATCGGGTTGTCTATCTGCTAACAAAATTACCCCTTCTTCCGCAGAACTCCAAAACTTTCCTGCGCGTTGCTTTCGGGATGACGTAGAAAGATGAGGGCGATTCTCCTGAGAAAAGGGAATACCCCAATCTGATAATACTTCGGTGATTTTTCCATTAACCTGCATTATTCAT
>DCIQ01000099.1:22403-23425 GCA_002317435.1 Bacteroidales bacterium UBA1722
CCCTACTTTCGAAGAGGAAGAGTGAGCACCACGCTGAGGTGCTGCCAGTTAGCTCTTGGAGTAGGAATGAGTATGAATAATGCGGGTTAGTTCAATACCGCATAGTTAATGGAAAAAACGAGTTTTCGACAAGCGATTGGAGTGATGACTATAAAATTTATTATACTTGCGGAACTTAAGTTAAGTTGACTCATGGAAGTACGAGCCTGAAACATCCCGTACTCTCAGCAGCCAGAGTGTAAGCGAAATATCATGAAACGTAAAATATTCTACATGTTCCTGTCAGTGTTGCCTGTCATCTGTAGCTGCACTGACGGCTGGACCCTTCAGGAAAGGGCGATTGTTTCGGATGGGGATGCTCTTATGAGGGTGCTGACCGTCGCCAATCCGTACGACAGCGTGGTGTTGAGGAGGGAATGCAGGGATATCTCCGCGGAGATGCTCTCCAGTGAGGAATATCGTATTCTGTCAGACCGTATGGTTACTACTGTGACCGATCCTTCCCAGGACGGGGTGGGGATAGCCGGTCCGCAGGTGGGGATACTGCGCCGCATAGTGGCTGTCCAGCGGTTCGACAAGCCGGGGGAGCCGTTCGAAGTGTATCCGAATATCCGGATAACGGCGTTCAGGGGGGAACTTGAACCCGGCAGGGAGGGGTGCCTCAGTGTCCCCGACCGTGCAGGGACCGTTCTGCGCAGCCGCGACATAGATATAACCTATACTTCTGCGACCACGCTGACCGATACCACTGAAACGGTCCTCGGGTTTACGGCGGTGATATTCCAGCACGAGTGCGACCATCTCGATGGCATTCTCTACACCGACAGGCTCCGGTAGCCGTCCCGAGAACAAGCCGTACCACCTGCCAAAATGGATGATATAGGCTCTTTTGGCGGAGCGGAGCGACCCAGGGGGTTCGGGGGATTAGTCCCCCGGTATAAGCTGATGATATCTTTTGGCCGTACCACCTGCCAAAATGGATGATATAGGCTCTTTTGGCGGAGCGGAGCGACCCAGGGGGT
>DCIQ01000099.1:23503-36684 GCA_002317435.1 Bacteroidales bacterium UBA1722
GTGGACATTTCTATGGCCAAATAATGTTATCTTTGCCGTCGGCAATATTGCCGCCAACAAGCGATATTCTGTATGGAGACAAATTACGATTCCGCTCTTGAAAGGTCCATTTCAGAGATAGTCAGCGTGATGAAGGGAAGAGGAGTGTCAGATGAGGATATTTCCCTGATTCGGGATGCATTTGATTTCGCCCGTGCCGCACATGACGGACAGACCCGCAAGACCGGACAGCCCTATATAATCCATCCGGTGGCAGTCGCCGCGATAGTGGCGGAGGAACTGGAACTCGGAACCGCCCCGGTGATAGCGGCCTTTCTTCACGATGTGGTGGAGGATACGGACCATACCATAGATGAGATAAGGGAGCGTTACGGGGAGGACGTGGCATTTCTGGTGGATACGGTGACCAAGAGGAAAAAGGAGAAATATGCCCAGTCCCTGCAGATAGACAATTTCAAGCAGATGCTCGAATCCATCAATTATGATATAAGGGCACTGCTCCTGAAACTGGCCGACCGTCTCCACAATATGAGGACACTGAGCAGCATGAGGGTCGACAAGCAGATGAAAATAGCCGGTGAAACAGATTTTTTCTTCGCTCCTCTGGCCAATCGTCTGGGACTCTATCACATAAAATGTGAATTGGAAGACCTCTCGTTCAAGTACAGATGTCCCAGAGAATATGCCTCGGTGGAGAAGCAGCTCTCCGCATATCGCGAGAGTGAAGAGGCCCGCATCGGGACATTTTCCTCCGGGATAGAGGAGGTGCTGAAGGAACATCATATTGATTCGCATATCCAGGTGGTGTTCAGGCCTCCATATTCTTCATGGAAGAAAATGGCTGCCACGGGAGGAGATTTCCAGCATATAGAAGGGAAGTATTATATAAGAATCATCTTTAAGAATCCTTATCCTCTCTCAGAGAAGGACATGAGTCTGAAGATATATTCGCTCCTTTCGGATATCTTCAAGGAAAAGCCGGGCAGTGTCACGAACTATATCGATAACCCGAAGGAAAACGGTTATCAGAGTTTTCACGTGAAGTTCCTCAGCGGCGAAGGGGTCTGGGAGGAAGTGCACATCTCTTCCGAAAGGATGTTCCGGAACAACAAGTTGGGATGCTCCGCCGAAAGAACCGAAGATACCGTGGCCCTGTGGATAGAGAAGTTCAAATCGAGGCTGAAGGACATGGCGATGCACGTGGGGGAGATAGGTTTTATGGAGGGTGTCACCTCGTCGTTCTATAATGACGACATCATGGTCTTCACACCCGAAGGGAAGGGGGTGATCCTGCCGAAGAATTCCACCGCTCTGGATTTCGCTTTCGAGATACACAGCCAGCTGGGGGCCAAGGCCCAATACGCCAGGATAAACGGCGTGATGAGTTCCATAAAGACAGTTCTCCACAGGGGCGACTGCGTCACCATAGTCGAGGATGACTGTGTGAAGGTCCAGCAGCAGTGGCTTGATTATGTCTGTACCTACAAGGCCAAGCGGTATATCAGGACTGTTCTTGCCCACAGGGAGGATAACCATATCCGCAGGTGCAGGAAATGCCTGCCCCTCCCCGGTGATGACGTGGTGGGATTCAAGGGGCAGGACGGACTGGTCACCGTGCACAGGAGGAACTGTCAGCAGGCCGTCAGCCAGGCATCCCAGTATGCCGATTCCATAGTGGATGTCTCTTTCGAAGAGAATCCGGATAACCTCTATCCTGTGAAGTTTTCACTGACGGCGGTGGACAGATACCATCTCCTCAGTGATCTGATAGAAGTTATCGCCGACCGGATGCATTTTTCGATGGATTCCCTCGAAGTGAACACGAAGGATTATATAGTATCATGTGTAATAAAACTGCGTCTTCATTCCATCAATGAACTGACAGAGGCCGTGGAATGCCTTTCACGTATTCAGGGAGTGGAAGAAGTACAGTATCAGAATATTTCCAATCTATGAACCGTATGAACATCGAGGCGTTGTTGGAGAAGCGGATTCTCGTCCTGGACGGAGCGATGGGGACTATGGCTCAGAAATACGGGCTCCGTACCGGTGAGTGCCCCGAGTCATTCGTTCTGACAAGTCCGGGAAAAGTGGCGGATATCCATCGGGAATATCTGGCTGCCGGGGCTGACATAATCACCACCGATACCTTCAATGCCACCCGTCTCTCCCTGCAGGAGTTCTCCCTCGCGGACAAGGCACAGGAAATAGCGTTCAAGGCCGCCTGTCTGGCCAGGGAATGTGCCGATGAATATACCGGTATAAATCCTGACAAACCGCGGTTGGTGGCAGGAAGCGTAGGACCCACGTCCCGTTCCTGCAGCATAGCCACCTCAGTGGAGGACCTTTCCGCCAGGGATATCTCATTCGACACTCTGGTGGAGGCATACAGGGAGGAGATTTCCGGACTTGTGGACGGAGGCGTGGACCTGCTGCTGTGTGAGACCTGTTTCGATGCCTTGAACTGCAAGGCTTTCGGATATGCCGCCGAGACTGTGTTTTCCGATGCCGGAAAGCGTGTTCCCGTCATAATCTCCGCCACACTGACCGATTCGGGCAGACTTCTCAGCGGACAGACTCTGGAGGCTTTCGTGTCGTCCGTATCCCATATCAGTCCGCTGGCCTACAGTCTCAACTGCTCTTTCGGCGCCGCGGCGCTGCTTCCGTATGTGGAGAGGCTGAGCGCCCTGTGTCCGGATACTTTCGTATGTGCTTATCCGAATGCCGGTCTTCCGAATCTTGCGGGAGGCTATGACGAGTCTCCGTTCGATTTCGCCTGTCAGGTGGAGGAGTATATGAAGAGAGGGTATGTGAACATAGCCGGAGGATGCTGCGGGACAGCTCCAGATCATATAAGATTCCTCTCGGAGATGTCCGTGAAATATTCTCCACGAAAGTTGTCCGGACGAAAGAAGGCTTTGATCCTCAGCGGGCTGGAGCCTCTTGCCATTACTCCGGACGTGAATTTCGTGAATGTGGGGGAGAGGACCAATGTGGCCGGCAGCGCCAGATTCGCCAGGATGGTCAGGGAAGGGAATTGGCCGGAGGCCGTAACGGTGGCACGCAGGCAGGTGGAGTCGGGTGCGCAGGTTATAGATGTCTGTATGGATGACCCTATGACGGATGCTCCGGCGGCGATGGACAAGTTCCTGAAGCTGTTGGGGGCAGAACCGGATATCGCCAGAGTGCCGGTTATGATAGATTCGTCCCGGTGGGATGTGATACTGGCCGGTCTGAAGGTGGTGCAGGGTAAATCTGTGGTGAATTCCATATCTCTGAGGGACGGCAGGGCGCAGTTCCTGGCCAGGGCGGCCGAGATTCACAGGTTCGGGGCTGCCGCCGTGGTGATGCTCTTCGACGAGAGGGGACAGGCCGACACGTATGACAGGAAGATAAAGGTGGCGGCCAGAGCCTACAGACTCCTCGTAGGGAGCGGATTTCCTGCCGAGGATATCATTTTCGATCCCAATATACTGGCGGTGGGGACCGGAATCAGCGGGCACGACAGATATGCACTCGATTTCATAAAGGCTGCGGCCTGGATAAAGAAGCATCTCCCCGGAGCGAAGGTCTCCGGCGGGGTGAGCAATCTTTCTTTCGCCTTCCGCGGGCACAATCCCCTCCGTGAGGCGATGCATTCCGCGTTTCTCTATCACGCCGTCCGTGCCGGGATGGATATGGGGATAGTGAATCCCCAGGGGCTCCCCATCTATGATGACATACCTTCCGACCTGCTCGGGAAGGTGGAGGACCTTATCCTGTGCCGGAGGGAGGACGCTTCGAAGATTCTCTCCGATTATGCTGTGGAGATGGTGGCCGGGAGTCCGGTCGCCGACGGCGCTCCCGATGAGGAACGTACGGTGGAGCAGCGTCTGAGGGATGCGATGATAAAGGGGATTACGGATTCCCTGCAGGCGGATCTGAAGCTGTGTCTCCGGGAACGGGAGGCGGGCGATGTCATAGACGAAGTCCTGATGCCGGCCATGGAGGAAGTGGGGCACTTTTTCTCCGAAGGGAAGATGTTCCTCCCCCAGGTTATCAAGACGGCCAGGGTGATGAAGGAGTCGGTGGATTTTCTGACTCCCTATATGAAGCGCGTGGCTTCCTCCGCGACGGGTACGGTGGTGACTGCCACAGTGAAGGGGGATGTCCATGACATCGGGAAGAACATAGCGGGCGTGGTGATGAGTTGCAACGGGTACCGCATCGAAGATATGGGGGTGATGGTCGAAGCTGATGATATTGCCCGAAGGGCAATGGAGACTGACGCGGTATGCATAACTCTGAGCGGACTTATAACCCCCTCGCTGGAGGAGATGGTGACGGTCTGCAGGACATTGGAACGCAAGGGGATGTCCGTGCCGGTGATAATCTCCGGGGCGACCGCTTCCGCGCTCCATACGGCGGTCCGCATCGCTCCCGTATATACGGGTCCGGTGATATATTCCAGGAATGCGAATGAGAACTGTGTGATACTCGCGTCGCTGTGCGGACCGCAGCGTGAGAAGTATCTTTCGGACGTCCGGCTCTCCCAGGAGAGGCTCAGGTGCATGTGGCGGGAGAGGGAGGAGAAGAATACGCTGGTTTCATACCGGGAAGCGTTCGGGTCCAGAACCCGTAAATGCATCCCTTCCCTCTGGCACCGGCGGGACGTGCAGGTGTACAGGATGACCGTACCGGAACTTGTCCCCCTGATAGACTGGAACTTCTTTTACAGTTCGTGGGGACTTCTCCCGGGGACCGGTCCCGTGCACGAGTACGGATGTTCCTGCCCCGCATGCGATGACGTCAGCAGGAGCAGGGAGACCACCCGCGTCAATCTCTATCGGGATGCGCTGATGTATCTGGAGAAATTCTCGGTTTCCGGGCGGCCGGCCGTCATCGGTATCGGTGGGGTATTGCCTGCGGCAAACGATGGGGAGAATATTGCGGTGACCGCTCCTTCTGGAGAGCAGGTGGTGTTTCCGATGCTCAGGAGCCAGAAGAAGAACGGCGGGTACAGATCTCTCTGTGACCTCATTCGCGAGACTGACGGCGCCGATGAATATATAGGATGCTTTACGGTGAGCGCCGGCATCGGTCTCAAGGAGATGATCGACGCTTCCCCGGGCAAGTACGAGGCGATGATGTTCAAGTTCCTTGCGGACAGGCTGGCTGAGGCCGCAGCCGTGAGGATGCAGCAGATATTGGCCCCGGAGGGGCTCAGAGTGGCCATAGGATACTCTTCCTGTCCGGACCATTCCCTCAAGCGCGAACTGTTCGGACTGCTCGGGGTGGAGAAGGAGATGCCGCTGCACCTGACGGACAGTTATATGATAGACCCTGCCGAGTCGGTGTGCGGATTCATATTCCCCCCGGGGGAGTACTTTGACGTGGGGATGGTGGACGAGGCACAGCTGATGTCCTATGCCTTGCGGAGGAACATGTCCGTGGATACGATTAGAAAACTGCTTCCCAACAATACATTTTCTGATGAACGTTCTTGATCTGATATACGGCGCCCGGGCGATGGGGCGTACGCGGTTCGCCTTCGAACTTCTCCCTCCCGTGAAAGGGGACGGGATGGAAGGGGTGTTCGGTGCCATCAATCAACTGGCCGAATTTGATCCGGCCTACATAAACATAACTTGCCACAGGGAGGCGCTGGAGGAACGGATATTGCCGGACGGGACCAGAGAAAGGCATCTGCTGCGCAGCCGTCCCGGCACTGTGGGCATATCGGCGGCCATACGGGACAGGTACCGTGTGGAAGTGGTTCCGCACCTTATCTGCGGCGGTCATTCGAAATATGATATCGAGGATTCGCTCATCGATATGGAATTCCTGGGACTGCATAACGTGCTGGCTCTCCGTGGAGACAAACTGCCGGGGGAAGAGAAGTTCGTGCCCCATCCGCAGGGGCATCCCCACGCCGTGGGTCTGGTACGGCAGATCAACGCGATGAATCACGGTGAGTTCGTGGACAGCATGGTGGACCAGTGCCATCATTCGCATTTCTCCATAGGTGTGGCGGGATACCCCGAGACGCATCAGGAGGCTTCCGACCCGGATTCTGACATACGCTGCCTGAAGGAGAAGGTGGATGCGGGTGCGCAGTATGTGGTCACCCAGCTCTTCTTCGACAACTCCGCGTATTTCGCATTCGTGGGCAAATGCCGTGCTGCAGGGATAAACGTGCCGATAATTCCAGGTATCAAGCCTCTCGCGCTGTACCGCCATCTGGAGATGCTTCCGAAAGTGTTCGGAACCCGTATCCCGGAAGCGCTGGCGTCGGAGGTGCGGAAATATGGGGATGACAAGGATGCCGTACGGCGGATAGGAACTGAATGGGCGATATCCCAGAGCAGGGAACTGATGCGCTCCGGTGTCCCCGTGCTTCACTATTATACTCAGGGCAAGGCGGAGAATATTGTTCGGATAGCCAGGGAGCTATTCTGATTTTTTTACATATCTTTACAACATTTAGAAAAACAGGAAAAATGAATCGCAAGATAGTGATAGGTATCACGCAAGGAGATACCAACGGTATAGGTTACGAAGTGATTATCAAGGCACTGGCGGATTCGAGGATGCTCGAATTATGTACTCCGGTGGTGTACGGCTCCTCGCGGGCTTTCGGGTTTTACAAGAAACTGGTACCCGACAACGAATCCATACAGACCAACATAATAAACACGGCCAGGGATTGTCATTCGAAGAGGATAAATATCATCAACTGTGTGCCCGACACTTTCCATATAGACCCGGGCCAACCTACCGAAGACTCTGCCAAGGCGTCGATACTCTCCCTGCAGGCTTGTGTGGCCGATTTGAAGAACGGAGATCTGGACGCGATGGTGACTGCCCCTTTCAACAAGAAGGCCGTCTCCGCCGGCGGGTTCGGATTTCCCGGACATACCGAGTATCTCATAAATGAATTCGGAACAGGCGACGGGCTGATGTTCCTGTGTTCCGAGAAAATGCGCATAGGTGTGGTCACGAATCACGTCTCCATCTCCAAAATATCGGAGAACCTCTCCGTCGAGAAGATTCTCGGCAAACTCAGACTGATGAACCAGTCCCTCAAGAAAGATTTCAATATAATCAGGCCCAGGATAGCTGTTCTGGGTTTGAATCCCCACGCCGGGGACAACGGCCTTCTGGGGGACGAAGAGATGAATATAATCGGACCGGCCATCAAGGCGGCCGGGGAGGAGAAGATTCTGGCTTTCGGGCCATTTTCTCCGGACGGTTTCTTCAGTGTCCACCAGCAGTACGATTTCGATGCTGTCCTGGCGATGTACCACGATCAGGGACTCATTCCGTTCAAGGCTCTGGCCTTCGACAGCGGAGTGAATTTCACGGCCGGACTTCCGGTGGTGCGGACCTCTCCGGATCACGGGACCGCGTATGAACTGGCCGGTCAGGGGAATGCCAATTCCATCCCCATGAAATCCGCCATATATGCTGCCATCGATATCGTAAGGAACAGATGGAATTATGAAGAGATTAATGCAAATCCTCTGAAAATCAAGATAGAAGAGAATAACGGAGGTTCCAGGGGACCTGTATAGCTGAGATGGTTTCGGACAGACCTCCCATATATCTTTATACTGACGGATCCTCCAGCGGGAATCCCGGTCCCGGAGGATGGGGAGCCGTCCTCAAATGCGGCGGTATGTGCAGGGAACTCTCCGGCGGGGAGTCTGCGACCACCAACAACAGGATGGAACTTATGGCTGTCATACGGGGACTTGAAGCCATAAAATGGGAGCGTGCCACCGTGATAGTGACCAGTGATTCGAAATATGTGGTGGATGCCGTCACCAAAGGATGGCTGAATCATTGGGTGGCCATCAGGTTCAAGGGCAAGAAGAATGAGGATCTGTGGCTCAGATTCCTCGACATATACAGAAAACACGATGTCTCTTTCGTGTGGGTGAAAGGTCATGCCGGCCATCCGGAGAACGAAAGGTGTGACTCGCTGGCCACTTCGCGCACCCGTGAATATCTTGCTGCGGCATCATCCTCGCCTGCCACGGCAGCGGAAAGTAAAATGTGACGGACGGATGGACAACGTTCTGAAAAATATAATCAATACCATTACCCGCAGGCGGGTGGCCATGATAGGCTCCGGCAGTTGGGCCACGGCCTTGGTGAAGGTGTTGTCCGACAACGGTCTTCCACTGATGTGGTATATCCGCAGGGACGAAGTCATATCATCCGTCAGGGAGACTTCACATAATCCGGATTATCTTCCGGACGTGGAACTTGACACGGGTTCCTTCACTATGACTTCCGACATAAATGAGGCCGTGAGAAAGAACGACGTGCTGATTTTCTGTATCCCTTCCGCATACTTCATCCGGGAACTCTCCCGAATCACGGTGCCCTTGGAGGGCAAGATGATAATCTCTGCCATAAAGGGATTCGTGACGGACGAGTGTTATACCGTAGCCGAATATTTTCATCAGGTCCTGGGGATTCCGTACGACAGGCTGGCTGTAATCAGCGGTCCGTGTCATTCGGAGGAGGTCTCCAGGGGAAAGCTTTCGTACATAACCGTTTCCAGCAAGTATCGTTCTGTCGCCAGTTCCCTCGCTTCCTTTTTCCGGAACAAATATATCATGACGGTGTCCGGTACGGATATCTATGGCGTGGAGTACGCCGCCGCTCTGAAGAACGTTTACGCGCTGGGGGCAGGAATAGTATCTGGAACAGGCTATGGAGATAATTTTCTGGCCGTGTTCATCACCAACTGCTATCACGAACTGGATATGTTCATCAGAACCACGCATCCTATGAAGGATAGGGATACTTCGGTGTCAGCCTATATGGGAGACCTGCTCGTGACTTGTTATTCACAGTTCAGCAGGAACCGTTCTTTCGGTATGAAGATAGGGCAGGGACTCTCCGTGGGAGCTGCCATGTCCGGGATGAAAATGGTCGCCGAGGGGTATTATGCCGCCAGGGCGATGCACACCGTGGCGATGGGTTATGGCGTGAAGATGCCCATAGCCGAAATGGTATATTCCATCCTGTATCTCGGCGTGAATCCGTCCGCAGCCGTCAGAGAACTTACGGAAAAGCTGTTATGACGGCTTCCGACAGTCTTGTCGTTTTTTAAGTCTTGCCAACAAATTTCGTGAGGCATTTCAAAACAGTTTCTAAAATAGTAAATTTGCAGTTCATTTTTAATGATTCCTTACGGATGTATATTTAAACCGATATAATTATGTTGAAAACTAATTTTCAAGTTTCAGAAGAATATCTGAGGAGGGCTCTTTCTTCATTGGAGGCCCTTGAAGGCAGGAATGGAAAAGGGAACGAGTTTCTCGGCTGGCTGGATTTGCCCGAGGCTACACCGTCGTTTCTGATAGATGAGTGCGAACAGGTGGCTTCCCTGTGGCGGGAGATGGGTGTCCAGGTCGTGGTGGTAATCGGCATAGGCGGTTCATATCTCGGAGCCAAGGCGTCCATAGAGGCACTTCGTCATGCTTTCGAGGAGGATGTGAATCCGGGGAAGATGCGCGTGGTGTTCGCAGGGCATAATCTCAGCGAGGAGTATCACGCCGAACTGCTCGACTTCATAGAAGATAAGAACGTGGCTTGTGTGGTTATCTCCAAATCAGGTACCACTACGGAACCTGCGGTGGCATTCCGTCTGGTCAAGGAGCATATCGAAAAGAAATATCCCGCGCAGGAAGCCTGCCGCAGGATAGTCGCTGTCACGGATGCTGCCAGTGGAGCGCTGAAAAGTCTTTCCACCCAGAAAGGTTATAAGACTTTCGTCATCCCCGGTGACGTGGGAGGTCGTTTCAGTGTACTCACCCCGGTAGGACTCCTCCCGATTATTCTGGCCGGATACGATATCCGCGAGATGATGAAGGGTGCCTGTGACATGGCCCGCAGATGCCGCGAGAAAAATTATGATAATCCGGCGGTCCGCTATGCTGCTGCCAGAAATGAACTTTATGCATCGGGTAAGAAAATCGAGATTCTGGTGAACTTCAATCCCAAGCTCCAGTATGTCGGCGAGTGGTGGAAGCAGTTGTACGGAGAATCGGAAGGGAAGGACGGGAAGGGTATTTTCCCCGCAGCCGTCAACTTCACCACGGACCTCCATTCCATGGGACAGTATATCCAGGGCGGTGAACGCATTCTCTTCGAGACGGTGGTGTCCGTAAAGCATCCGAAACGGGAACTTGTAATCGGGCATGACGCACAGAATCTGGATGAACTCAACTTCCTCGCCGGAAAGCATCTCGACGAATGTAACAAGATGGCCGAACTGGGGACCAGACTGGCCCATATCGACGGAGGGGTTCCGAATCTGCAGGTGGAGATGGACACGATAGACGAATATAATCTCGGAGAGTTGTTCTTCTTCTTCGAAAAGGCCTGCGGCATATCGGGTTATATGCTTGACGTGAATCCGTTCGACCAGCCGGATGTGGAGACTTACAAGAAAAATATGTTCGCCCTGTTGGACAAGCCCAAATACGAAGAAGCGTCAAAGGCCATCCGTCTGAGGCTGAAAGATTAGTCTTTATGAAGGATACCGTCCCTTTTCTGCTTCAGGTCGCCGGGACCTATATGGAAAAGGAAGGGGACCGTCTGCAGGAATACTGTTTCGTATTCCCCAACAGACGGTCTTCCCTTTTTTTCCGGAGGTATCTCCTTCAGGAGAGCAGGAAACCTATGTTCTGCCCTGCGCTGACCACCATCAGCGACCTGTTCGTGTCGATGTCCGACCTGAAGCCGGCAGATGACATAGTCCTTCTCCATGAACTTTATCTTTCGTATCGGTCGTGTGTCCCGGGGTTCAGTGAGACTTTCGATGATTTCATCCGTTGGGGGGATGTGCTGAAGGGGGATTTCGATGATATAGACAAGTATATGGCGGATGCGGGCGGTCTGTTCGACAATCTCTCCGACCTGAAGAAACTGGAGGACGGCAGTTTCAGTTATCTGAATGATTCGCAGCGGGAGGCCATAGAGCGGTTCTGGGGAACGGTGAGGATAGGGAAGCCCAATGCTGATTCGTTTCTCGGAGTCTGGATATACCTCGGAAAAGTGTATGAGGATTATCGCAGGCGCCTTCGGGAGCAGGGACTCGGTTATGAAGGGATGATATGCCGCGAAGTGGCTCAGAAAATATCTTCCGCGGAGATAGGATGGAAAAGGGTGGTCTTCGTCGGTCTGAATGCGTTGAATACCTGCGAGTCGGTCCTGATGGACGCTCTGAAGAGGGAGGGGAAGGCCGATTTTTACTGGGACTACTGCGGAGAATTGCTGAAGGATCCGGACAACAGGGCCTCCCTGTTCATGGAGGAGAATCTCAAAAGGTATCCTTCCATATATCCGCTTCCTCAGCAGGAGCCGGAACTTCCGGAGATATCGGTCATCGGAGTTCCGTCAGCCGTGGGGCAGGCCAAATGTCTGCCCGTCATCTTCTCCGAGCTGGGAGAAGATGCGCTTCCCGAACTTTCGACCTGTGTGGTGCTTCCGGATCCGTCCCTGCTGCTGCCGGTTCTGACGTCGGTTCCAGGCGGAATGGATACCATAAATGTCACGATGGGCTACCCCCTGAAAGAAAGTCCTGTGGCATTTTTCATGTCGGAAGTGGCGGCTCTGCATACGAAAACCAGACTTCGGGACGGGAAACTCTCTTTCTATCACGTTCCGGTAATGTCCATATTGAAAAATCCTTTCATTCTCAAGGCTGCCGGTGAGGCTGCTTCCGATGTGAGGAGGGAGATGCTCCTGAAGCATCACATATATGTCACTTCCGAGATGTTTTCCGGCAGCGATGTGCTGAAGACCATTTTCGATCCCGATATCGGAGGGAGTCCGGCTGCATATCTTTCGGATGTCCTGGAGATAGTCAGGACGGTGGCGGATGAACTTGACAGGGAGTACATATACCATTATCTCGCCTGCATACGAAAGTTGGATGCACTCGGTCTGGATGTGAAACTGGTCACATGGTTTTCCATTCTCGACAGATTGGTGCGTACGATATCGGTTCCGCTCAGCGGGGAACCCCTTTCGGGGCTGCAGATTATGGGCCCTCTGGAGACACGTGCCATAGATTTCCGGAATATCATAATCCTCTCCATGAATGAAGGGACTTTCCCTTCCAGGGGAGTGAAGGATTCGATGATTCCTTATAACCTCCGGCGCGGGTTCGGGCTGCCGACCTATGAAGTGCAGGACGCCATCGGGGCCTATCATTTCTACAGGAGCATAGCCAGAGCCGAAAAGGTGTATTTCCTTTATGATACCAGAACCCAGTCCACAGGAGGGGCGGAAGTGAGCAGGTACGTCAAGCAGCTGAAATATCACCATCGGCTGAATATGAGGAACATGACCGTCTCATATGCTCTTCCGGCGGCGTCTGCCTCCATTATGGTGCCGCCTGTGGCGAAAACGCCGGAGATTATTGATTCTCTCCGGAGACTCAACTATTCGGCCACGTCCCTGATAAGCTACCTTACCTGCGGAATGCAGTTCTACTACGGGCAGGTGTGCGGCTTCCGGGAAGAAGAGCAGCTGGAGGACGGCATCGACGCCGGAACTTTCGGCTCCATTTTCCATAAGGTGATGGAACTGCTTCACACACCCTTCGAGGGGAAGGTGATAGATGCCGGGAAGGTGCGGAAGATGAAGCTCGGATTGCCGGAGGCAATATCATCGGCATTTTATGAAATAACGGGGTTGAAGGAAATAAAAGGGAGGAATCTCATCATTTCAGAGCTGATAGGCAGGTATGCCGAACGTGCATTGGATGCCGATGCCGCGAATCTGCCCATATCCTATCTGAAATCGGAGAAGAAGGTCCGGAGGGGTGTGACGACACCTTCGGGGGAGAATCTGAATGTGAAGGGGAGCATAGACAGATTCGACAGGGCCAACGGAGTCTTCCGCATTACCGATTACAAGACCGGCGGCCGCATTCACGTGAATTTCGGTTCGGTGGATGAACTTTTCGAGGGGGGGAAGGATTTCGCCAGGACGGCATTCCAGCTCTACTTCTACTTTTTCCTTCTGCGGGAGAACGGGGACTTGTCCGGGAATGATTCCGTGCAGATGGAAGTCGTTCACACTGCCGCTCTCTTCAAGGGGGAGAAGTGCCGGATGGCGGTCAGTGAAGAAGAGTATCTGGAATTCAGGGACAGGACCCTCCGTCTTCTGGACGA
>DCIQ01000099.1:36742-43669 GCA_002317435.1 Bacteroidales bacterium UBA1722
CCCTGTGAGTATTGCCCTTTCCGTATATTATGTAACCGCTGATACATTATGCTTACCATATCCAAGGCTTCTGCCGGTTCCGGCAAGACATTCAGGCTGACAGGGGAGTATCTCAAACTTCTCTTCAAGGAGTATTCCGGGCACGCTGCCGCTCCTTACCGCCACATTCTGGCCGTAACGTTCACCAATAAGGCCACGGCGGAGATGAAGGAGAGAATCCTCTCCGAACTGGACAAGCTCTCCACAGGCTCCGAATCCCCCTATATGCGTGAACTGTGCAGCGTGGTCGGACTCGCTTCGCAGTCCGTGGGGGAGAAGGAGAGATATATCCGCAATACCGCGGGTATATTGCTCCGGGAGATTCTGAATGATTATTCGGGATTCAACGTGAGTACCATAGACAGTTTTTTCCAGACCATATTGAGAGCCTTCGCCAGAGAAATGGGTCAGAGCGCCTCATATAACGTGGAACTCGATACTGCCGATGTCCTGATGCAGGCTGTGGATACCATGATGGGTTCATTGGAAGAGGATGACAAGGAGGATCTCCTCAGATGGCTTATCGACCTGGCTGTGGACGGCATAGAGCAGGGTGACGGATGGGACATCACCGGAAAGCTCAATCTTCTGGGACAGCAGCTCTTCAATGAAAGATTCAAGATGCAGGGCAGTGAAGTGGAGAGTGCGCTTATGAACAGGGAGCATATGCGCAGATACCGGGAGAAACTCCATTCGGCCATATCCGGTTTCAGATCGGAAATCGTCTCTCTGGCATCCGATGCACTTCGGAGAATCTCGGAAGCGGGTGTTTCCGTGGAGGATTTCCCTTATGGGAAATATTCCGGGGCCAGCGGACTGCTCCGTCTGGCGAAGGGGGATATCACACTGTCCGCGAGGCTTGCCAATATGGCGGAGGCACAGACGCCGGACTCCTCGTGGTGTAAGACCGGATCCGGGCATGAAGCCGCTCTGAAGGGACTTTTCTACGGGGAATGCGGTGACGATATAAGGAAATTGTACGATCTCATCCAGGGTGAATCGGGACGGAATTACAGGACGGCCTGCATAATCAACAGGCATTTCTCCGTGCTGGGTGTCCTGATGGATATCCGGATGGAGGTGGACAAGTGGTGCCGGGAGACCAATACCGTCATTCTTCCCGAGACCAATACGTTCCTGCACCGTGTCATAGACCGGGATGAAACTCCGTTTATCTACGAGAAGGCCGGGACCAGGATAGACCACTATATGCTGGATGAGTTTCAGGATACTTCCACCATGCAGTGGGATAATTTCAAGCCTCTGATAGTGGACAGCGTGGACAGCGGAAAGGATAACCTTATCGTGGGGGACGTGAAGCAAAGCATCTATCGGTGGCGCAATTCGGACTGGCGGCTTCTCCAGAGCGGGATAATGGCTGATTTTGACGGCAGGGAGCTGAAGATGTCTCCGCTGGACGAGAACTACAGGAGCGGGAAGACACTGGTGGAATTCAACAATGCGTTCTTCTCCTGGGCCGGTGCCGAACTCCAGAAACTGTATGATTCGCGCAGCGGCAGGGATTCGGAAAAGGATGGGGCTCCGCTCATAAGTTCCATCTATGCGGACGTGTCTCAGCGGATTCCTGTGTCGCGCACTGAAGAATGCGGGCACGTGATGGTGGAATTCGTGGAGAAGGATAATGAAACCGGATGGAAGGAAAAAGTGCTCGGAATGCTTCCTGCGAAGATCGATGAACTTCTTTCCAACGGTTTCCGGGCCGGAGACATAGCTCTGCTGGTGCGTTCTAACGATGATGGGGCGATGGTCTCGAATTATCTGTTGGACAGGGGATATCCGATAGTGACGGAAGAAGCTCTGAAGATTTCTTCATCCAAGAGTGTGGGGAAAGTGATTTCTGTCTTGAAATATCTTCGGGATCCGGATGACAGGATGGCCGGAAAACTGTTCGGAGATACGGGAATCGATATATCCGGAATCGCGGACCTGCCTCTCTATAAGCTTTGCGAGACCATAATGACGCTCCTGTCAGAGGAAGATCGTCGTCAAGTGGCATTTCTTCAGGCTTTTATGGATACGGTCAGGGATTTCTGTACCAGAGAGGGAAGTGATGTGGACGGATTTCTCAAGTGGTGGGGAGAGGCTGGTGTGAAACTCTCCGTCTCCGCTCCTGAAAGTGCCGGTTCGGTCAGGGTTATGACTATCCATAAGTCCAAGGGGCTCGGCTTCGGTGCCGTGATAATTCCTTTTCTGGCCAATCCGTTCTTTAAAGGCAACGGCATATTGTGGTGCTCCTCTGAGGGAACTCCATTCGGGGAGTTGGGTCTGATTCCGGTCTCCATCTCTTCTTCCCTGACAGGAACGTCCTTCGAAAATGATTATCTGGACGAGATGCTTTATCAGCATATCGATAATCTGAACACTGCCTATGTGGCTTTTACCAGAGCCAAACAGGAACTTCATATCTTCGCCGAGAAGAAGAAAGAGAATGTCAAGGTCTCGGATATGGGACAGCTTCTGTACGTTTACCTCAAGTCGGCGGTCCCCGGGTTCGGAACCTGTTATGAGTCCGGGACATGGTGCCGCGGATTCTCCGGGGGAGGAGATGCGGGACTGCAGATGAAGATGCCCGGAAGTTATATTTCTTATCCCGATGACGGACGGATCAAGGCATCGCTCAGGAATGCGTCTTCACTGTCCGATTCTCCGGATGCGCGTATTCACGGGATAATTATGCATACCCTCTTTTCCCGTATAGGAGTGGAGGATGATGCTCGTGGAGTGCTGGATGATGCCGTCAGCGCAGGAGAAATTCCGGCATCCCTCAGGCAGAAAATCGGAGAAGAGGTGTCCGGCAGACTGCTGGAGGCGAGAGAAGCCGGTTACGGATGGTTCTCCGGAGAATATTCTGTGATGAACGAGGTGACGGTACTCTCTCCCGAATATGGGGAGATTCGTCCGGACAGGGTGATGGTAAAGGGGAATGAGGCAGTCATAGTGGATTATAAGTTCGGTTCGGAGCATGACGCCGGATATGTAAGGCAGATACGGCGATATATGGAAAGCGTCAGGAGGATGGGTTACGGACATGTCAGCGGTTATCTGTGGTACCGTGACGGGATAGAGTCGGTGTAACTTGTTGTAAAATGATGTCAGATATGTAAAAAAATCAGTATCTTTGCGACGGAGGTACTATTTATGATCAAAGACATTGCGCAAGGAGATATCTTTTTCTCGTTAAGAAAGTTTGCCGAGGGGGAATCCTATACCGTCAGGTATGCCGAAAGCAATCATCTCCTTTTTATCACCAAAGGAATGGCGTCCGCCAATATATTGTCAGATACGGATAAGAGTCGTGCGGGGTTCGCATCCGGTGATATAGTGTTCTTTCCGGTATCATTCGACTTCAACATCACGTTCGCGTCGCCGGGTGAGATGATGGATATTTCTTTTGACACTACGGTGGACGTGTTCAGGGAACTTCAGAAAATTCTTACCACGAAGGAAAACTCGTCTCTGATGGAATTCAATGGCCGTCTGAGGATGAAGTTTCCGCTGAATATGTATGTGATGCTGATACAGAGTTATCTGAAGGACGGAGTGATGGATGCGGATCTTTCCGCTGCCAAACTTACCGAACTGTTCATCATCTTCAGGACCTATTATAATGAGCAGGAGGTGAGGCTTCTGTTCGAGCCGCTTGCATGCTCCCTTCCGGAATTCAAGACTATGGTGTATGCCAAGATGAACTTGAAATACAACATCGAGCAGCTGGCCATGGCGTGCAATATGTCCAAGCGTACTTTTGAACGCCGTTTCTCGGAAGTGTTCGGTGGAATTCCCCCTTATGAATGGCTCCAGAAGCAGAAGGCCAAGAAAATGCTCAGGATGGCATCATGCGCCGGCACTACCATCAGCGACATAATTCAGGAATTCGATTTCTACGACCCGTCGCATTTGTATAAATTCACCAAAAAGCAGTTCGGACTTTCACCGGAAGAACTTCTGGACAGGAAGAAATAGAGTCATTGGTCAGAATTCGATTTCCAGACCGTCGTATGCCGGCCGCACCCATTCCGGCAGGGAACGCGTCAGTGAAGCGTATGTGCCGAGTCTGTGGGAGATGTGTGTGAGATAGCATCTCTGCGGTCCTATCCGCCCGGCCGCTTCCAATGCCTCTTCGAGTCTGAAATGTGACGGATGAGGCTTGAGGGTGACGGCGCTGATGACCAGCACGGAACAGCCTCTGAATGCCCGGATGGAGTCTTCGCTTATGAAACTGGCATCGGTGATGTATCCCAGCGCGCCTAAACGATATCCGAGGATGGGGAGTCGGCCGTGCATTATCCTTATGGGCATAATCTCGGCGTCCCCTATGGAGAATTTCTCCGACGCTGTTATGCGGTGCATTTCGAAATCGGGAGCCCCGGGGTATCTGGGCTCATCGAAGGCATAGTAGAATACTTTCCGAAGTGCCTCTTCCACGTTTTTCTCGCAATATATCGGGAAGCCTTTTTTAAGGAAGTAGTTGAATGACCTCACTTCGTCAAGCCCTCCGATATGATCCATGTGGGCATGTGTCAGGAGGATGGCATCGGCGGTGGTGATGCCGGTCCCGAGCAGCTGTTCCCTGAAATCCGGTCCTGCATCGATGATGATGCGCGCTCCGGAATATTCTACGAGGGCGGACGTCCTCAGCCTCCGGTCCCTTGGATCGGAAGAAGTGCAGACCTCGCAGGGGCACCCGAGCATAGGGATTCCGGATGACGTGCCTGTCCCGAGAAATGTGATTTTACCGTTCATACCGTCGGCAAAGTTATGTATTTCTCTTATCTTTGCAGCGATGAATCCGAGGTTATTTTTAATACCGTCCCCTCTCGGGGACAATGATCCCTGCGAGGTGATCCCCGCACCTGTCCTGACGGTCCTGCGGCAGGTAACCCATTTCGCCGTGGAGGAGGTCCGTACGGCCAGAAGGTATCTCTCCCGTGCCGGACTCAAGGGACAGATCGATTCTCTGCATTTCTATGAGATAAACGAACATTCGACCCCGGAAGAGATAGAGGCCGTCTATTCGGTGCTTTCTTCCGGACAGGATATGGCTCTCATCTCCGAGGCCGGTCTGCCCGCCGTAGCCGATCCCGGCTCCAGGCTGGTGGCTCTTGCTCATTCGGGTGGAGTGGAGGTGGTGCCTTTCGTGGGACCGTCTTCCCTGATGCTGGCCCTGATGTCCTCCGGGATGAACGGCCAGAGATTTTCCTTCCACGGATATATCCCCGTGAAGCCGGAGCAGCGCAGGGAAGCCTTGCGGAATATGGAGAAACAGTCCGCCCGTTGCGGCGAGACAGAGATAATGATAGAAACGCCGTACAGGAATGATGCTCTGCTGGGTGATATCCTCAGTGTGTGCAGACCCTCTACGAAGGTGTGCATAGCGGCTGACATAACCCTTCCGACCCAGTTCATCCGGACCCGCAGCGTGGCGCAGTGGAAGAAGAATCCTGTGGTCATCGGCAAGCGTCCCTGTGTATTCCTTATATATGCGGAATGATGGGAGTGATCGAACTTGACGGAATGGCCTTCTTCGCCAGACACGGTGTCTATGAGCGGGAACGTGCGGAGGGAAATGATTTCCTCGTGGATCTCAGGGTGGAGGCGGATTTGGAGAAGGCTTCCCTGTCCGACTCGCTGGATGATACGGTCGATTATCAGAAACTGTATTCCATAGTGAGACAGGAGATGGAGATTCCTTCATCCCTTTTGGAGCACGTGGCCGGCAGGATACTCCGCAGGATACGGAATGAGATTCCGGGCATAATCTCCGCTTCCGTGAAGGTGACCAAGGAGAATCCACCTCTGGGAGGAGACACGGCCTCCTCTTCGGTAACATTAACCTTTTGATTTTTTTCATAAGATGAACCGGACTGCAGCTTTCTATACTTTGGGATGCAAACTGAACTATTCCGAGACTTCCACTCTGGAGAGGGAATTCACCGCTCACGGATATACCGTGGTGCCGCCCACCCGGAGCGCCGACGTCTATGTGGTGAACACTTGTTCGGTAACGGAACATTCGGACAAGAAATGCAGGAATATAGTCCGACGCCTGCACAGGCTCAACCCTTCGGCCATAATCGCCGTAACCGGGTGCTATGCCCAGCTGAAGCCTTCTCGGGTGCTGGCTCTCGACGGTGTGGATCTGGTCATCGGAGCCCATTATAAAGGAGAGCTTTTCGCAGAAGTGTCCGCCCTGTCGGGCAATGGGGAACGCCGTGCGTTTTCCTGCGAAGTGAATGACATCCGTTCGTTTTTCCCGGCATACTCTTCGGGAGAGCGCACCCGCTCGTTCCTGAAAGTTCAGGACGGGTGCGATTATTACTGTACATACTGCACCGTCCCGCTGGCCAGGGGGCACAGCAGAAACATCCCGGTGGCGGAACTTGTGGCTCAGGCAGAAGAGATTGCCCGCAAGGGCATAAAGGAAATAGTCCTTACCGGAGTGAATACCGGGGACTTCGGCCGTACTACGGGGGAGTCGTTTCTGGACTTGCTGCAGGCTCTCGACGAAGTGGACGGAATCGAGCGGTACAGGATATCGTCCATAGAACCCAATCTGCTTACTTCCGAAATCGTCCGGTGGATCGCCTCGGGCACGAAATTCCTTCCGCATTTTCATATACCCCTGCAGAGCGGTTGTGATTCGGTGCTCAAAAGGATGCACCGCCGGTATGACACCGATATGTTCGCGGAGAAAATCAGGCTTGTGCGGTCGGAGATGGAACATGTTTTCTTCGGGATCGACGTTATCGCAGGCTTTCCGGGGGAGACTGATGAAGAGTTCGCGGCTACGGTGAATTTTCTCAAAAACGAGATACGGCCGGCGTTTATCCATGTGTTCCCATATTCGGTCAGGCAGAATACCGTGGC
>DCIQ01000099.1:43720-54734 GCA_002317435.1 Bacteroidales bacterium UBA1722
ACTCTGTGCCGAACTTCACGGGGACTTCCTCCGTGAGAATGCGGGCAGGAAGGAGAAGGTCCTTTTCGAGAGTACTCAAAAAGGTGGTATGATGTTTGGATACACCGGCAATTACATAAGAGTCGAAAGACCTTATGATAAAACATGCATAGGAAAAATTGTGGAAATAATTTTGTGATTAAAAAAAATGTCATTACATTTGCGCATCCGAAAGTGAGATGTATGACATCTGCACGATGCGGAGAGGTTACAACTATTATGATGTGCGCGACTTTTTTCGCGTTGAATGATTGAACGAAATGAAACGGTACTTATTCCTTTTTCTGCTTTTGTCGGTTCTCGCATCCTGCCACAAGCGTGATGAAGAGGTGCTTGAGGCGACCATATGGCTGGAGGTGGACTGGTCTCATTTCAATAAAGAGTCTGTAACCGGAATGAGCGTCTATTGTTATCCGCGGACCGGAGGATCCTGTAAACTTCTTAAGACGAATTCAACTTCCGGGACGATCGTGAATCTGCCGGCAGGCACATACGATTTTATAGTCATGAATCAGAGCGAGCGTGAATTCGGAGGAATAGAATTCTCGGGAATGGATTCTTTCGATACGGCTTCCGCCCTGCTCGTATCCAAACCTGTCTCCTGGCAGAAAGAACTGAGCAGCGTATATGATCCGGAATGGTTGGCATTCGACAGGTACGAAGGACTTGTAGTTACGGAGCAGATGACCAAAATGAATCCGGATTCGTGCACAGTGGATCCCCGGGGGGGTATTGTCGCATCCGTCATCTCTCTTCAGCCTGAAAATGTGACATACAAGGCGAATATAAAAGTTCATATCCGTAATTTGGACAAGGTCTATGCTGTCAGGGGAATCCTTTCTTCGATGGCAGGAGGAATATGTATGTCCGATGGCGACGTATCTTCATTCGAACCACTTGTCAAGGCTATGGATGAATGGGAGCGCCGGATAGCCGGAGATCTCATAAACGGTACCATCTCCACGGAATTCTACTCGTTCGGTCCTGTTCCTGTCGAGCAGGCTCTCAGAAACTGCGAACTGGATCTGAAATGCCTTCTGGTGGACAGCAGGACCGTGTCGTCCTTCCACTATAAGATAGGACAGTTTATGGAAGTGGATGAAAAAAACAAGACCATCACTATCGTGATAGGTGATTCCGAAATGGAGCCCGAACCTGCAAGTGAAAATTCTGATCCCAGAGCACCGCTGCTCATTCCTGACGATGTCGAGTCTGGAGGAACCGGCTCAAGCTACGGCGTGGATTTGCGCGATTGGGATGAATTGATAGATGTCGAGGTCGTGATATAGCTGAACATTGTGAATAACTCAAAACAAACTAAATAAGTTAACTCAAATTCTTACAATTATGATGAAAAAATCATTCCTTTTCGCCGCTGCTGCAGCGCTCCTTCTGACTTCATGTACCAAAGATGACGTGATCACCTCACAGAATGTCTCTATCGACAACACCATCAAGGTTCAGGCCATCATCAACGGAAATCCTTTCACCAAGGTGAACGCTGCCCTGACCTCTACCGACAGTCTCAAATCATTCTCGATGAACATATACAATGACGGCGAGACAGTCGCAGAGAACCTTACCTTCTCGAAGCCGGCTACGGCAGGCGATCCCTGGACACATGACGGAATCTATTACTGGGCCGCCGGCAAATATTCATTCTATGCCGTGGCACAGGACAATTCTGCTTCCAATGCCATTTCCAAACTGAATATTACTTCTAAGGGTATCACAATAGGAACAAAAACCTCTCCCTATGTAATCGCCACCGATGGCAAGACCTATGAACCCAAGTGGAACGCTACTGCCGGCGCCTATGTAGGAGGTATCTATGATGATGCCGTGACGCCTGTAAATCAGCCGGACCCCATAGTGGCAGCCGATACTCTGCGCCGTGACTCCGACAATACCGGCAGCAAGATTACCACGATGAATTTCCATCATGCACTCAGCCGCATCTCCGCGAAACTTGACAGCTATGACCCCAAGACAGCCAACCTGAAACTTGTCGTATTGGGTTATGAATTCCGTCAGGTAGGTGTGGCAGGTTACACCACCAAGGCCATCGTGGCAGAGGAGGATGCAGACACCATCGCATGGACCATCACCACGAAAGGTATGGTTCGCGAGAACTCGGTGGCCGTACCTGATGCATGGAATGCATCCTGGACGGGAAGTATGAAGAATCTGATTCCTGCATCCGATTCATCGTGGTGCAATGTAATACCCGGTGATGTCGCGACTGCTCTCGTCATGAAGGTCGCCCTCTATGACAATACCGACAATTTCGTGGCAGTGAGATATCTGACCAGCTCTTCCGATCAGGCGATGAAGTCCGAAGGACTGAAGGTCGGCACTTCGAAATATGCATACCTGTCAGGATATCAGTACACATATCATGTAGAGGTAACTGCCGACGGTGGTTCCGATACTGATAAACCTACGAATCCCGGACTCGAAGATCCTAACCATGACGGTCCTGACCCGGATATGGGAGACCTCAAAGTCAAAATCACTTCCGTCACCGTCGAAGAATGGGTGGCCAAAGATGGCGGTACTGCCAAATTCACAGGTGAATGATAATCCGCGAGGTGGCCTGCCCGTACCCTCGGACGGGCCACCCCCTTTCCTTCTTGCTTACAACTAATCTTATATACCCGGGAAGTTCGAGTTGCCGGTGAAATGCAAAATTGATCGAAAGAACATGAAAAAGAATCTCATATATCAGGTTCTCTGCTGTATAGTTATGGCCTCTCTTGTGGGGTGTCGGGGTATGGATACCATTGATGACGTCTCTGTCGGAGAGTCGCGGATAGTATATAGGATGAGCGGAGTGTCGGCGACCAAGGCTTATCTGGTAAATACTGACAACGTGGAAGTATATTATCCCGAAATGACGGTTAAAGCGGTTACGCGCAATACGTCCGCTGCCCGGGATGATGTCAGGTTTACCGACACGTTCACACCTTCCGTTACCGAATCCGCATCCCTGCAGTATGGCTGGGAGGAAGATTCCTACGTATTCTACAGCTATCCTTCCGAAACGATAACACCGCGCTTTATGGATAATGCGATGGTGTTCGATTATACCGTAAGTGACAATTCCACTGATACTGATGATATAATAATCGCCCGTGCAGCACAGACCAGGGGAAATACGGTCACTTTCGAATACAAGCATATTTTCACCGCCGTAAACATAATCTACAAATCCATGAAGATAGGGCACACTATCTCCAGGATAGCGGTGCTCAATACCAAACGCACGGGTAAGTGCAAACTGGGTGATGCCGGTCAGGTTTATTGGGACAATGTCTCCAATCCCGGGGATCTGGTGGATACCAGAATACGCTATGCCACCATCAACAATACCGAGGTAACCGAGGATGGAACCAAGTTCATGACCATCCCGTACCAGCCCATTATTATCGAGTTGGAGATAGACGGCATAACGATAAGGGATACCTGTGAGGCCAAAAAGCCGGGTGAGATAGTGAACTTCTATATAGAGGACGATTTCAAGATTAAGAAAGAAGACGGTTCGGAAGCCAAGGGAGAGGTGGTCAAGAATACCGACGGCACCTATAAGATGACTTTGGAAACTTATGTCACAGGGGAATATAAGACAGTAGTCACTTCCAAGCCGATGGATTTCATCCTGGTGCTGGACTTCTCGGGTTCGATGGTCAAGTCATATTCGGACTCGAAAACTCCAAGTTTTTCCGGTGCCACGGTGACCAAGCGCACATACAATGATTGGAAATCCAACAAAACGAAATATAAAGCTACGTTGAACGGTGTCCAGTACACCATAACCTGTACGGACCAGAAGAATCCGGTATCGGGTAAGGATAACTATCATTATGCCTATATCACTGTGGGAACTGACAGATATTATCTTACGGTGGACGGTGGTCTTTACAAGTGCGCGAATCAGTCTCCTACACTTGACAACGTTCCTGTCAGTGAAGAAGGAGTCCGCATTTTCCCTTCCGTAGGGGGCAGTGCGGCACTGTGGGGAGAAGCGATATTCACCACCAAGACAGTTAACAAGCGTTACATAGCCCTTCAGGCCGCCGTATCAAAATTCATCGAAACGGTCCAGAAAGACTCGCAGGAGCATAATGTGAAGCATAGAATCTCCATAATAGGATTCCAGAATCCTTCATTCCCCACTTTTACCGGACAGGCCTCCGGTCGTGCCAATTATATAAAGTCCACAAGTCAGGATTATCTCCGCCAGTGCTATGCTGAGTCCGGGGATAACCAGAACAAACAGACTACGGGTGTGCTGTATCCGTTCCGTGACGTCAATACTGCCAATGCGGCTATATCCATGAAATCGGCGATTTCGATGACGGGGGTTATGGGGTGTACAGCCATCGACTATGCGATGTATCTGGCCACGTTGGAGATGAAAAACTGTCGTTCCGATGCGGGGAAGACCATTGTAGTGTTCACTGACGGCAAGCCGACGCACGCCACCGGCTCGATTCTCTCGGATAATGTGATCCCCGGTTATAATAAGGCCGGTACGGCATACAGTGATGATCAGGTGGCAAACGGAGCCGTGGCCTTCGCCAAGAATTGCAAGGATGCCGGGGCGACCATCTTCTCTATCGGTGTTTTTTCCTCAAGCGACAAGCCGCAGAACGGGTTCATGGATGCGCTCTCTTCCAACTATCCCAAAGCGACTTCCATTACCTCTCTGGGGGAAGGCTCGGATCAGGGGTATTATAAAGATGTTACCTCAGGCAGTATTACTGAAGTGTTCCAGACCATAGCGACCACTACTATTACGGCAGCTATAGATATACACAGTGACGCTTATGTGAAATCCGTCATATCCGATGCATTCGTCCTGCCTGCGAACTATATCGAGGGCTCCGGCAAGGTACATTTCTACGAATGTGCGCAGATTGGGTATTCTGCATCCGCCAAGCAGATAATCTGGTCCGAAACCATGACGGACATAACGTCCCAGATAGAATGTGTGATGGACCCCGGAACCCAGAGCATCGCTCTGAGAGGGTTCGACTACGGAAAGAACTTCTGTCTGTGTGATGAGGTGGGTCCTTATACCGGAAAGAAACTGGTTATGGTGTTCGACGGCCTGGTGGCGAATGAAGAACACATCGGAACCGGTGATAATCTGGCCATAGAATATTCTACAGGTCTCTACAACGCGGACGGGACACCTGTTTCAATGTTCCAGCCGATATACATTAACTTATAAAATATATAGAATACTCGGGATATGAGAAAAATATTATCATTCATATTACTGTTCGTCTCCATTTCATCCGTCGCTCAGGAGGCCTGGAAAACATGGTCATTCTATGGCAATGTGGGAATCGGCTTCAACTCCAAGGTGACTCTGGAAGGGCTTCGGATTCCCGAAGAGGATATGCAGTATTTCAAATCCAGAGGATTGACTCCCAATATTACCTCTACGGGGAGCACTTCAGCGGTTCCGGCCTTCATGCTCGGTGCGTCATATCATTTTATGAATATGTTCCGTGCATCCGCGGAGCTGGGCTCCCAGTATGTGAACCAGTCCAATTTCCATGCACGTAATTTCATCATCGACGCCATGTTCGGATACACTTTTTCTCCGTTTGGGGAGAATCACGAATTCAGCGCGGATCTGGGACTTGGATATTATGCTCTCAGGAACAATTACATATATAACTGGAAAGGTGTGGACGCTAATGGTAAACAGCTTTATAACAACGGTATCCCCGAACAGAGGACCATATATCTCGGTAATCATGACGTCAACACCCTCACCATCCCGCTGAAACTCTCCTATCTGTATAATTTTTACGGAAGGAACTGGATCGGGGTATATGCCCAGGGGAGAGTCAATATGGCTTCGAATGCATTCTGTCCCAGAGTCGCCGCTTCTGTAGGTATAGAATACCGTTTCACGCTCGGCAAGACCCGCAAGAAGACAGCACCGAAGGTCGTTACCCGTACACAGTACATATATGTGGAGAAGACTAATTATATGTTCATATCCAGACCTGAAGAGCCTCGGCAGCTGGAGGCTCCGCGCAAGAACAGGACCGTCACTCAGGATATCCTCTTCGAGTTGAATTCCTCCGAGATTACGGAGACTTCAATGAGTGTTTTGCACAGTCTCGAGTTCGAAGGAGTCAGCAAAATAGAGATAACCGCTTCCACCTGTTCGCGAGGTACGGTCCATAAGAATGACGAACTCGCCGCCGAACGTTTGGAAATCGTGACACAGTGTCTCCGTGATTTGGGCTATGCCGGTGAGATAGTCGGTAAAATGAATCACAGCAAGAGTCCCGATCCAGACTGGAGGTCTGCTTTCATAAAACTTTTCAGAGACTGACGGATGTGATATCCGTAAATGAAGAAGATGCCGGGAGAACCCGACATCTTCTTTCATTATGAGCCACTAATGGGACTCGAACCCACGACCTGCTCATTACGAATGAGCTGCTCTACCGACTGAGCTAAAGTGGCGAATGCGGGTGCAAATATATAAACTTTTCCAAATAATATCTACATTTGTCCAAACAAGTATCGATAACCGGAGTCGGATACCTGACCGGCAGGACAGGAACCCGGCATGACAAAAGAAAGATTACAGAGGAGCGGGGTATTATGATTCGTACTGACATTCTGATAGTAGGAGCCGGAGCGGCGGGGCTGATGGCAGCGTTGCAAGTCGCTGGAAGCGGTTATTCTGTGATTCTCGCAGAGAAGGGACCCGAACCGGGGAGAAAGATATTGATAACGGGAAAAGGTCGCTGCAACATAACGAACATGTCCGAGTGGGAGGACTTCAAGACCCATATTCATCCGGATTCGGGATTTTTGAAAAATTCTTTCTTCGCTTTTTCGAACAGGGACGTGCAGAATCTGTTCGAAGAACTGGGCGTACCCGTGACAGTGGAAAGGGGGAACAGGCTGTTTCCCACCTCGGGAAAGAGCGCTTCCGTCAGGAACGCATTATGGAAGGCCGTACAAAGTTCTTCGGTGTCATTGATGACGGATACCGAGATTCTGGGGATATCCATAGCCAATGATTCATTCCTCTCTGTGGCGGGGAGAGAATATCAAGGCAGGTACGATACCGAGCATATAGTCTCTAAAGCGTTGATTCTTACTGCCGGAGGACGCTCGTATCCATACACCGGAAGCAACGGTTCGGGTTATCAGATGGCTCGGAAACTGGGTCATACGATCATCGATACGTTTCCTTCATTGACGGCACTGATGCCCAAATCCTATGATACCAGACTCCGAGGGATACATCTGAAGAATGTCTCTCTCAGTCTTGTCATCGACGGTAATCGTGCAGATACCCGCGAGGGTGAATTGGACTTCACCAATAACGGAATCGAAGGCTCTCTCGGATATCAGTTGAGCCGCCGTGCGGTGGAAGCGTTGAGGAAGGGCAGTAAGGTGGAACTTTTGCTGGATTTCAAGCCGGCTCTGGATATCGTGCAGCTCCGCGACAGAGTGGTGCGCGAGTCTGCCGGCGGGTATGTGCCCCTCAGACGTTTTCTCCAGCATTATCTTCCGCTTGAGATAATTCATCCGTTTATAGATGCCAATCCCGGTATATCCATCAGTTCACTCCCCGCAAAACTCAAATGCTGGAAATTCTCCATCTGTTCATATACCGGATATGAAAGGTGTGTCGTGACAGCCGGAGGTGTCAGCCTGCACGAAGTTTCCAGAATGACAATGGGTTCCAAGATAGTGCCGGGGCTGTTCTTCGCGGGGGAGATACTGGATCTGGATGGGGACACCGGCGGCTATAACCTCCAAATCGCTTTTTCCACAGGGGTCTCTGCGGCAAAAGGGGCAGTGAAGTTCCTCGACTCCCTTTCGGAATAGACACCGGCCGGTCTGCTGTCCTAAAGAATCGTGACCCCAGTCAGGAGAGTCTCCCCGCTGAACAACGTGATTCTGTCTTCTCTGCCTACGGCAATATGGGCGGTCAATTCGCAGGAGATGAAATCTCCGCATCTGAGGGATGAATAGCGGGTGATATTCGAAATGATCTGCTCTATGGTGGCGTATGGCGGATGGACGGGGGATTCCGTCACTGTCTTTCCGTTTATCGCCGCTCTCAGCCTGTGCGACGGCATACCGGATTCGTTTTCCGAGAGGATGGCACCATAATCGGACATGGGACGGAAGCTGAGGGGGATGATGGATGTGAAATCCATGGCGTCGGAGATGAATTCCCTATGTGCGGTGACTTCTTCTGAAAGTTCGGGGTACAGCAGAATACCGTACCCGAAAGAATCGACATATCTTCGGGCGAATCTTCTTTCTATGCTTTTTCCTGGTCTGCCGCATCTGAAGCATACGACCGGAACGAATTCCAGTCCTGTGACATAATCGGGAATATAATATGAATCCAGAGCTCTTATGAGGGTGGAGTCAGGTCTGAATCCCGAGAAAGAGTAATCGCGGCTTACGGTAAGGATATTCACTGTGATGACAGATGACAGTCAGAAGCGCTATTTCATGGAAAGCTTGATTTCAGTGAGGACCTTTTTGGTGTCCTGCGTGAAATCACCGTTCATCATCCAGGAATAGTAGCTCGGCTCCTTGGCGAGCACCTCCTTGACCGGTTTTCCCTTATGTTTTCCGAAATTGAACAGGGCCTCGCCGTTATCATCATAGATCATTCGTCCTGCATAATCGGCGAACTTGGTCTTGGTGGTGAAATCGGCGAGGAAGCGGACGTCGTTCTCCAACTGCGGATATCTGTCCAGCTGGGCCATCAGCACTTCGTAGGTCGCCATGGTGTCCGCTTCCGCGGAATGGGCCTGTTCCAGGTCCTTGTCGCAATAGAAGCGGTAGGCTGCCACCAGGGTGCGCTGCTCCATTTTATGAAAGATGTTCTGGACATCCACCAGTTTCCTCTTCCTGAAGTCGAAATCCACTCCGGCCCTCATGAATTCCTCGCTGAGAAGAGGAATGTCGAATTTCATGGAATTGTATCCTGCGATGTCGCATCCTTCCATCCACTGGGCCAGAGATCTGGCCACCTGCTTGAAGGTGGGTTCTCCGGCCACGTCCGCATCGCTGATGCCGTGGACGGCCTGTGCCTCCGGCGAGATGGGGATGGTGGGATTTATTCTGCGTGTCTTGACTTCAGTGGTGCCGTCGGGGAACACTTTCACGGCACTTATCTCCACTATTCTGTCGGTGGCGACACTGAGCCCCGTGCTCTCGATGTCGAAGAACAGAAGGGGATTTTTCAGATTCAGTTTCATGGTCCGGAATCTCTACTGCACTCTGATGGGCATTATGAGCGAAGTGATGTCCTCATCGGGATCCTGCGCTCCTGCATTCACGATAAGGGCTGCGCGTCCGGCATCCGCCAATTCGAAGCATACGGTGTCGTAGGTGAGCGCGGTGAGTATCTCGGAGACGAAATCGGACTTGAAACCGATATCCATAGGCTCTCCGTCATAGGTGCAGTTCAATGTCTCGTGTGAGGATACGTTGAATCCCACATCCTGGGCTGATATGGTCAGCATATTGAACGATATGGAGAATTTGATATGCATGGTAGCCTGACTGGTGCAGACTGAAACCCTCTTGACAGCATTCAGCAGCGTCACCCTGTCGATTACGAGTTTGTTCTGGTTGTTTTTTGGAATCACCGAACGGTAGGCGGGATAATTGCCTTCGATAAGGCGGCATATAAGGAGAGTGTCCCGGGTCTCGAAGAAAGCGTTCTTGGAGTCGTATGTCATTCTGACCGGTTCGTCATTCTTCTGCAAGAGGGAGCGGAGAATTCCAGCAGGTCTCTTGTGCAGGATGAATGACGCGTTTTCGGGTGACTTTATGTCATGTCTGGTGAAGCATACAAGTTTGTGTGAGTCGGACGCCACCATAGAGATGCCCTGGGGGGTCATATCCATATAGATACCGTTCATCACAGGTCTCAGCTCTTCTTCCGCGGTGGCGTACAACGTGGCGTTTATGCCTGCCAGAAGAATCTCCGATGTGATGGTATTGCTCACCGCGCCTTCTTCGGGTATGCGGAGAACAGGGTAGTCCTCGGCGGGGAATACAGGAATCTGCGCTTCTCCGGACGGCCAGGAAATGAACATGGTGTTGTCATTGTCCACCGTCCTGAATTCTACGGGTATGTTGGCGAATGATTTCAGCTGATCCGTCAGAATCTTGGCCGGAACTGCGATCTCCCCTTCTTCCAATACGTCATCTATGGTCAATACCGTCTTCAATGTGGTCTCAAGGTCGGCACCGGTAACCTCCAGTTCGTTACCTTTCAGGACAAACAGGAAATTCTCCAATATGGAGATGGTTGACTTGGATGCTATCACTTTTCCGACCATCGTCAATGTGTGAAGCAGTTCTGAACTCGATACGGTAAAATGCATAATATATCTGTTGTTTTGGTTTGCCGATACGATGCGGGTCTCCTGTGCGGAAATCCGATTCACAAATATATTTATTTTTTGGCATATATTTTGTCTTTGACCGGACAAAATATTTAACAAAATACACTTGGATATGAAAAGAAATCTATTAATCATCCTGACATCAGTTATTGCAGGTGCCATTTCTGCGGTGGCGGTAGTGAGTATTTCTAATGCAGGTGCCATGAAACCTGCTGCTACATACGAATATATAAACGGGGATTCCGCTCAGGTGAGGAATGTCACTTTTTCCGGTGAGTATCCGGATTTCACTTTCGCTGCGGAGAATGCCGTGAAGGCTGTCGTGTTCGTGAAGGTAATCAAGAGGTCCGAACAGCAGGCCCCCAATGATCTCTTCGAATATTTCTTCGGTTTCGGAGGCGGGCAGGGTGCGCCCAGGGAACAGGTCGGAAGCGGCTCGGGCGTGATTATAAGGGAAGACGGATATATAGTCACGAACAACCACGTGGTGAACGGTGCATCGGAGATAGAGGTCATGACTGATGACCAGAAGACATACAAGGCGG
>DCIQ01000114.1:0-687 GCA_002317435.1 Bacteroidales bacterium UBA1722
GGATACCAGAACAGGGGGATGGTCTTCTTGAAGACGAAGTTCCACTGGGTGTTCCAGTCCAGATTCACCATAATCTTCCCTATCGGCATCGGGGTGAAGAAATAGGATTTCAGGGATCCGCCGGTATTTTTGATGTGGGTATCGGAAATCTTGTGGGAAGTCATGAATACAGGGGCGAAGAAGGTATTGCAGAGGACGCTGACGGTGAATGCCACCAGCACCTTGCCCCAGGTGAGCGGTGCTCCTGCAGCGAACCATTCGCCAGCCTGTTTCAGGCCCAGGACACCGTAGAGGCTGACCGTACCGGACTTGAATACTATGAAGGCTCCGTTTATGCACATGCCCAGTATGCCCCATATCACCATCCGCGGGAGGAGTCCGAACCCCTTTTCGTAATAGACTCCCTTCTTTATCCGGAGACCTATCATCTCACCGAAGGTCGAGAGGATGGCGAATTTGATGAAACTCATCAGGAAAGGATGGCCGGAGGTAAGGGAATTGAAGGCTGTGCCGAATCCGGGAATCAGGGTCAGGATGACTGCCGTGGCGGCCACGCAGAGGATACAGATCAGATCGTTTCGCTTCATGATATTCAGAATTTCCGTAAAGATACGTCTTTCGAAGAAAAATGTGCCGGAAAAATTGATAATGATTCCTAACTTTGGTCCCGGAAAACCAAATCTATGA
>DCIQ01000114.1:757-1290 GCA_002317435.1 Bacteroidales bacterium UBA1722
GCGGGCTGCACTTCCGGTCCCGGTGCGGAATTCGGTACACTTACAGAACCTCTTGAAGATGCCGCGTGGGATGCGTCCGTATGGATATCGGCGGCCGATGCTCCCGTAGTGACCGGAGAAGTGCGGGATGGCAGCAGGGCGGCTGACGGTGCCAGCTGGTTCCTCACTCAGATTACCAACGACGCGAAGGTGGTTTCTGCCAGATGGATGACCGCCGGTCTGGGTGTCTATGAACTCTATGTAAACGGGCAGAAAGTGGGGAAGGAATTCCTCAAGCCGGGTTTCACCCACTATGAGAAGACCAAGATATCGTTCACTTATGATGTTACTGCGGCTCTCTCCACCAAGGCCGGTGCGGAGAACACTTTTTCAGCGCAGGTAACCCCGGGCTGGTGGGCTGACAAGATTATCACCCCCGGAGGACACGAAGGGATGATAGGTAAGAAGTGCGCCTTCAGGGCGGTGCTGGAACTGACCTTCTCCGACGGTACTTCGAAACTCTACGGGACTGACCTCACGAACTGGAAAGCCGG
>DCIQ01000114.1:1409-3224 GCA_002317435.1 Bacteroidales bacterium UBA1722
GGAGTTCTCCGGAAAGATATTCCCCACCGCAGGTGCGGAAGTCTATCTGCGCGAAGATATATCCCTCACCCCCGTGAAGGCGTACATCTGGGAAGGAGTTGAAAGCCAGAGTGATGATGCCTACGGCAAAGTTATCATACGGCGTGAGTTCGCCCCCGGTGAAGAGATGACCGTCCGTCCGGGCGAAACTCTCGTGGTGGACTTCGGACAGAATGCCGCCGCGGTGCCCGCATTCGAGTTCAGTGCTCCCGAGGGGACTGTCCTCACCTGTCTGCCGGCGGAGCTTCTGAACGACGGTAACGGTGCCCGCAGCCGCGGGATGGACGGCCCCGAAGGGAGCTGTCACCGCGAGAATCTCCGCATCCCCGAGACAGGCATGAGTATGAAATATACCTTCGCCGATGCGGAAGGAGCCGTTTCATATCATCCGACCTGCACGTTCTATGGATACCGCTTCATATCCGTCACCGCCACCGATGAAGTGAAAATCAAGTCTGTCCGTTCGATTCCCGTTTCTTCCATTACCGCAGAACTGGAGACAGGTACCGTCACCACCGGGAATGAACTGGTGAACAGACTGATTTCAAATGCTGTCTGGGGACAGCGTTCGAACTATCTCTCTGTTCCTACGGACTGTCCGCAGAGAAATGAACGTCTCGGATGGACCGCCGATACCCAGGTGTTCTCGGAGACAGGTACGTTCTTCGCCAATACGGACAGTTTCTTCCACAAGTGGATGCGCGACATGCGCGACACCCAGACGGAACTGGGAGGATTCCCCGGAGTGGCGCCTCAGGCGCAATACGGAGCGGAGCGCACTTCCATGATGCGTCTGGCCTGGGCTGACGCCGGAGTCATCGTTCCCTGGACGATTTGGAAACAGTTCGGCGATGCCTCCATCATAGATGAAAACTGGGATGCGATGGAACTCTTCATGAACCACGTGAACGACACCAAATACGACCATACCGCCCTCCGGGCCGAGAACGGAAACTACCAGTGGGCCGACTGGCTGAGCTACGAACCGCTGGAAAGCTGCACCGGACGCGGGTTCACGGATAATGGTCCACGGCCGGAGGCAATATCATACTGGAGTTATCTGGGAGCATCCTATTGGATGATAGATGCCGGGATGATGCGCGACATGGCCGCCGCCACCGGTCGGGATGCCGCGAAATATGAGAAGATGGTCGCAGATGCCAAAGCCTACCTGCAGGAGACCTTCCTGGACGGCTGCGGCGGATTCAAGACCCCCGTTTTGAATACCATGCAGACACCGGCTCTGTTCGCCCTGAAGAACCATCTGGTGGAGGGGGATGCCAAGGATGCGATGATCGCCAGACTGAAAGAGAACTTCGCCTCCCACGGAAACTGCCTTCAGACAGGATTCCCCGGGACATCCATACTGATGGCCACCCTGACCGAATACGGGATGACGGATATCGCCTATGAACTTCTCTTCCAGAGGAAGAACCCCAGCTGGCTCTATTCCGTGGACAACGGCGCCACCACCATCTGGGAACGCTGGAACAGCTATATGCTCGAAGAAGGCATGGGTCCCAGCGGTATGAACAGTTTCAACCACTATGCCTACGGATGTGTCTGCGAGTGGATTTGGGAGACTGCCGCCGGCATCTGCGCCGATACCGCCGAGCCCGGATTCAAACATATCATAATGAAGCCTGTGCCTGACGCACGGCTCGGAGCCGTGAAGGCATCCTACAAGTCCGCCGCCGGTCTCATCACCAGCGAATGGAGATATGAAGGGGAGAAGTGGATCTGGAACTTCACCATCCCCGAGGGTGCCACCGCATC
>DCIQ01000114.1:3335-6229 GCA_002317435.1 Bacteroidales bacterium UBA1722
TGTGCGGGCAGGGTAATCTTTTTGGTCTTTGCGGAAGCGGAAAGGCTTTATCTGCACAGTTTGACGAACACTTCATTCATGTTGCGGGCTTCGTACCGCTTCATGAGAGCGTCGGGGGTATCCAGAGCTTTGATTTTCCCGTCGACCATTATGGAAATGCGGTCACAGTATTCCGCCTCGTCCATATAGTGCGTGGTGACGAATATGGTGGTGCCTCCGGCGGCGGCTTCCCTTATCATCGCCCAGAACTGGCGGCGTGTTATGGGATCCACTCCCCCTGTGGGCTCATCCAGAAACACTATCCCCGGATTATGGATGGTCGCCACCAGAAACGCGAGCTTCTGCTTCCATCCCAGCGGCAGGGAACCTACCAGATCATCCCTGTGCTCAGAGAAATTCACTTTTCTGAGCAGCAGGGCGGCTTTTTCCTTTATATCCCTGACCTTCATTCCGTATATGCCTCCATACAGTTTCATGTTCTCATATACGGTAAGATCTTCATAAAGGGAGAAACGCTGGCTCATATATCCTATATGGCTTTTGATGAGTTCTCCTTGCTCTACGATATCGTAACCGGCTACGGTTCCCGAACCGGATGTGGGATAGCTCAGACCGCACAACATTCTCATGGCAGTGGTCTTGCCCGCTCCGTTGGCTCCGAGAAATCCGAAGATTTCACCTTTCGAAACATCGAAACTGATGGCATTCACGGCAGTGAAGCTTCCGAACTTCTTGGTCAGGTCCCTGACTTGAATGACTTTATCCATCGCTTTTCTGTATCAGTCCGATAAAATAGTTTTCGAGGTCATCATGCGGAGGGCATATCTCGAGGATATCCCCTTCGTTCATGAATGCTATCCTGTCACATCTGGCCGCCTCATCCATATATGGAGTGGAGACCATAATGGTGATGCCCGCCTTTTTCAGGTCTGAGAGCATGTCCCAGAATTCGGCGCGGGAGACGACGTCCACCCCGGTGGTGGGTTCATCCAGAAACAGAACCGAGGGTCTGTGTATCATCGCACAGCACAGTGCAAGCTTCTGTTTCATGCCCCCTGACAAGTTTCCGGCGCGTCTGTCCCCGAACTTTTCAATTTGTCTGTAGATGGGGGCCACCAGATCATAATTCTCCTCTATGGACGTACCGAATATGTTCGCGAAGAAATTCATGTTTTCTTTTACGGAGAGGTCGGGATAGAGAGAAAACCGTCCCGGCATGTATCCCACCCTGCAGCGGATTTCCTTATAGTTCCGTATGATGTCCAGTCCGTCGACGGTGGCACTGCCTTCATCGGGGAGGATAAGGGTCGTCAGCAGTCGGAACAGGGTGGTCTTGCCGGCTCCGTCCGGGCCGATTATGCCGAACAGTTCCCCTTCGTCTATGTCGAGACTCACCCCCTTCAGGGCGCGGACTTCGCCATAGGATTTTTTCAGGCCGTCTATGTGAATCGCCGGTATCATGATACTGTTTCCGCTTATTTGTCAGTTCCGGAAAGTGCATCCTCCATCCCGCGGAAGATATCCTTCCTGATGATGCGGTAGTGGGGATGGTACGTTTCGGTGAACACCTCGCTGTGGTGGACCGCATACTGCCCGCCGGCGAGAACGGAGTCTATCTTCTGCCTGTCGGTGTCGTAATCGGGGAGAGCCAGTCCCATGTTTCTTATGATGCTCTCGATATGACCCCATTTCTCTTTCCATTCTTCCATATGGGGGATGGTGACTTCGTGAACCCCTTCGAGAAATGCGTGGAACAGTTCATCCCTGGAGATATACCCTTTCTGAACGCATTTCAGGTGGACTCTGAAAAAGCTGCTGTCAGCCCCGATGGGTTCGTACAGCACAGATACGGTATCCGGGACAGTCAGTTCATAATCCAGATACAGCCCGGCGGATGTGGTATCCGAAACTATGTGTTCCGCTCCGAATTCCGCCTGGAAGAAGGCTTTGTAGATGTCCTGCAGACGGGCTTCGGGATAAAGGGACAGATGACGGAGAACGGCCTGTTCTATTTTTTCACTGCAGTCTTCGTTTATCCAGACACGCATTACAGGCGAATCGCCGCGGTTGGCCCAGGCGAAATAGGGGATGAGTGATGCACCGCTTTCCGTGCTGATGACCGGAATGCCTTTCAGGATACCTTCGGCGGCAGGTGCCACGGATGCCGGAGCGGCGGCGTCAAGCCTTATGGCATTTACGTTTTCATTATCCACCCCTTCTGCGCAGTACACCAGGGGACCACGGGTGACGGCCAGACAGCCTGCGTCGTCTTTTACCCTCCCGTCGCAGCGGACATATCGTACGGACATCGGCAGTGCGAGTTCGACCCTGTCGCCCGGCTTCCATCTGCGGGTGACGGTGGCGAATCCGTTTTCCAGTGTGTACCCGACAGGTTTTCCGTTTACCAGAAGCTCTATGTCCCGGCTGTTGCCATCTGTGAAAGTGTACAGTCCTCCGGGGACGAAAATGTCGCTTCCGGCCCAGGACGGGATACGGAGTTTCATGGAGAACTTCTTCTCTTTTTCCGGCTCCAGGGTGATGGTGGAACGGCCGTCATAAGGATATTCCGACTTCTGGCTGATTCCCACACGTGTGCCGGCCACCGTGACGGAGGTGGAACTGCTGGAGTACAGGGTGACATATATGGCGTTATCCGAACAGGCGTACATATAGCCCGGCATCTGCATTATCAGACGGGAGATGTTGGGCGGGCAGCAGGCGCATCCGAACCATTCGGACCTGCCGGTGCTCCCGTTTTCTGACCAGTATTCTTCGTCAGTCTCCAGAGGGTTCACATAGAAGAAACGGTCTCCGCGGAGATTGATTCCTGCCAAGGCGTTGTTGAAAATGGATACTTCGGCGACATCGAGATATTTCGCATCCCCCGTGGCCAG
>DCIQ01000114.1:6369-8544 GCA_002317435.1 Bacteroidales bacterium UBA1722
CGCCGGTGATGTGCATCTTCGTGGAGACCAGATTTGTCCAGATGGAGTCCAGTGCGGCGGCATAGTCGTGTCTTCCGGTGAGGGCGTCCACCTGAGCCATTCCGGTGTACAGATAGCCGGCCCGCACTGCATGGCCTACCGGCTTGGTCTGAAGGGCGACAGGGGCATGCTGCTGTGCGTATTCCGGTGTGTTCACTCCTTCTCCGTCAGGGATGAATGTGATCCCGCGGATATCGAGGAACCTCTTGGCCATATTCAGGTAGAGGGTATCTCCTGTGCAGCGGTAAAGCTTGCAGAGAGCCAGTTCTATCTCTTCGTGTCCGGGAGCCTGGTTGACGGGCTTGCCGTCATTATAGTCCGGGTCCCCTTCGAAAAATACCTTGTTCACGTGACGGGCGCTCTTTTCGGCGATTTTCAGAAGATTGTCCTTTCCCGTGGCCTGATAATAGGCGACGGCCGCTTCGTAGAGGTGTCCCACGTTGTAAAGTTCATGGCTGTGGATCACATGCGAATAGGGGCGGGTCCCCATCTCACCGGGGTAAGGATTGCCGCAGATATGTGATATGTAGAGATATCCGTCGGGACGCTGTGCCCTGCCGATGAGGTCAGCTATATAATCTATCTTCGCCTCTATCTCCGGATTCGGGGATATCATCAGTGAGTAGGCAGCCCCTTCCAGTACCTTGTACATATCGGAACTGATGAATCTGTGTGGATTGGGAAGCTCCTGCGAACGCCCTTCCACATAAGCGACACATTTTTCGAATCTCCCGATGGCCGGGGCGCAGTGGTCCAGAGAGAACGGTATGGTGGTGGAGAGTTCGGTCTCCATCCTCCCTCCCCAGAAGTCCCCGTGAAGGGTTACCTGATTGAAAGGCACAGGGGTGATGGCGGAGGTGCCGGCATCGGTGCAGGATGCCGCGGTGAGGGCTGACAATACGATTGAGGCTGTGAATGTGTATTTATTCATCGGTAATAAAGATTATGCTGTGGTGTTATCGGTTTTATTTCAGGAAAAATGCCTTGTCAGTATGTTTTAACCCGAAGTACATGAGTCCGTAGAGGTCTGCGTTCCATCCCTGGATGTAGAAACCTCCGTTGGTGCCGTGGCGGGAGTCGATATATTCGTTGGGGACACAGTCGCCGCTGAGGGTGATGTCGGCGCGGAAGACCTTGCCGAGAATGTCCAGAGCCTCCTGCTTCCGGCCGGCGCTGATACGGGCCCAGCAGTCCAGGAAACTCATCCAGGGCCAGATGCCTCCGTTATGATAGATGCCCGGAGCATCCGTGATGCCTTCCATATACGGGAACATATTGCAGATCCCCCATTCGGTCATCGATGTCGTGTTCAGCGCATCCATGATGCTCTCCGCCCGTTCGGGGGGGACCGTTCCGTACAACACCCCCACCATCTGATCCTGGGCGAGGTGCTCCCACGCCAGACCGTCCTTGCCTATCTGGGCATAGAACTTCCCGTTCCAGAGACCGCCGTCGGCGACGTCCGCATTCATCTTGCCGAAGGCAATATCATAGAGCGTCCGATATCTCCGCGAAGCGTCCCGGTCGCCGAATTCCCCGGCCATCCTGATCATCTGGTCCAATGCGGCCAGATAGAGGCATCCCACGAAGGGAGAATACCGGCGGTCCTTCATATAGGAAGTATCCTTCCAGTCCCCCCAGTAGGAGACCTGCTGCGGCAGTCCGGCACCGTCGAGGTCGCGGCCCGCCACCCAGTCCATCACCTTCTTCATCTTCGGCCACAGGGCGGCGATATTTTCCGACGGTCCATAGAATGCGCGGTATCGGGCGGTGCGCAGGAGCAGGAACAGATTTATGTCCAGATCATCTTCCCTCTCTATGACAGGCAGGATGGTGGTCGGAATCTTTCCGTCCTCCCTCATCGCATCATAACTCTCCAGAATCATCTTCCATTCGGCATCGCGGAAATGCACCAGATGCATCCAGGAAGTCCAGAAACTGTCCCTCTGGTTCAGCTCGCAGTAGCCCATGGTCAGAATCTCCCCCCCGGAAGTGACTCTGGTAAGCACCAGCGCCGGGAGGAGATAGTATGGGAGGAACTCGTCCACCTCCGGGATGCCGGTGAAGGGAAGGGAGTCGTGGAACTTCGATGTGGCTTCCATCAGGTAGGAGCAGCGGGACATGGCGTATGCCGCG
>DCIQ01000124.1:0-820 GCA_002317435.1 Bacteroidales bacterium UBA1722
TCGGTCTGTCCTGACATTCGAGGGCATACCAGGCGGAATTTACGTTGGTGGCCTTCGAATCGTTGATGTACAGAACCCCTTTCACCTCCAGTACCTTCTCCAGCCGGTGCTCGATGCTCCGGAAAGTGGAAAGACTCTCCCTTATCACTTCGTCCCTCAACTTCATCACCTTGCCGGTGATGGCAGCGGCCAGAGAATTGTAGATGTTGTGTCTTCCCTGGAGCGACAGCTCTTCCAGAGGCATATCGTATTCTTCCCCTCCGCAGCGTACCGTCAGGGTCTTCCCGTCACTGAAGCCTCCGGCGGCGACTTCGTGCTTCTGGGAGAAAGGCAGCATCTGTGCCCTCAGGACGATTTGCCTCAGATGTCCCACCGTGACGTCATCATCGTCGCAGAAGATGAAGAAATCATCCTCCGACATATTCCTGGTGATGCGGAATTTCGCTTTCACGTAGTTTATCATCTGGTGGTCATACCGGTCCAGATGGTCAGGGGTTATGTTCATCAGAATGGCGATATCGGCCTTGAAATCATACATCCCGTCCAGTTGGAAACTGCTCAGTTCCAGTACATATACGTCATAGTCGCAGGTGGCGACCTGATAGGCGTAACTGTCACCTATGTTTCCTCCCAGACCCACGTTCATCCCGGCCTTCTTCAGCATATAGTATATAAGGGACGTGGTGGTGGTCTTCCCGTTGGAACCGGTGATGCATATCTTTACCGCGCGGTCGTATCTTCCGGCGAATTCTATTTCCGAGATTACGGGGATCCCCCTTTCACGGAGTTCGGTCACCAGAGGTGCCGTGTCCGGTATCCC
>DCIQ01000124.1:845-11170 GCA_002317435.1 Bacteroidales bacterium UBA1722
GGACTCTTGATGACCTGTCCGGCGTTCAGTATCTTCTCCCGGGTATGCCCGCCCTCTTCATAGGGAATACCATAACTGTCCAGCCGTTTCCTGACGACATCCTTCAGCATGCCGCTGTCGGAGAGGAACACGTTGAATCCTTTTACCTTGGCCAGCACTGCGGCACCCATTCCGCTTTCTCCGCCGCCGAGCACTGCGATACGATTATTGACTGTCTCCATAACCTATCTTATTTTTAACGTTACTATGGTAAGCACGGCGAGGATGATCCCCACCAGCCAGAATCTCATCACTATCTTGGCTTCGTGATGGGGACAGGCCGGTGAATTGATGGCAGCCTCGATGCCTTGTTTTTCGAAATGGTGATGCAGGGGGGCCATCCGGAACACCCTGCGGCCCTTTCCGTATTTCTTCTTGGTATATTTGAACCATCCTCGCTGGATTATCACCGAGAGAGCCTCCGTCAGGAATATCCCGCAGAGGATGGGGAGCAGGAGCTCCTTCTTTATCAGGATGGAAGCCACACCGATAATCCCTCCCAGGCACAGACTTCCGGTATCACCCATAAATATCTGGGCCGGATACGAATTGAACCACAGGAATCCCATGAGCGCTCCGAAAAGGGTGGCCATGAAGAAGGCCACTTCCCCGGTGTCGGGAATGTACATTATGTTCAGGTAGTCCGCGTATATGACGTTTCCGGAGAGGTATGCGAGGATACCGAGAGTCACCGCCACTATGGCCGAAGTCCCTGCACAGAGACCGTCCTTTCCGTCCGTGAGGTTCGCTCCGTTCGAGACCGCCGTGATGATGAACACTATCAGCACGATATAGAGGATGAACTCAAGTATTTGCGACAGCGGGCCCTCTCCCGGGACAAGCCATCTGTAGTTGAATTCATTTCCCTTGAAGAAGGGGATGGTGGTAAGCATCTTCTCTCCTACGCCCAGATCGGGATGGAAACAGATGGTCCCCGCCACTATAAGTCCCAGAGCCACCTGTCCGATTATCTTGAACCGGCCGGAGAGACCGCCCTTTTCGGTGGCGGATACGGGCTTGTCGGAGATAAGATAGAGAAACCCCTTCTTTCTGCCGCGGATTTCCCGGCCGTGTATTTTCAGATAATCGTCCAGATAACCCAGCAGACCCAGCCATAGGGTGGTCAGAATCAGCAGCTGGTTATAAACGTTGGTCAAGTCGCCGAACAGGAACACGGGGACCAGCACCGACAGAATTATGAGCAGGCCTCCCATTGAAGGTACTCCCTCCTTCAGATTCTCTCCGCTGACACCAAGTTTCCGCTGCTCTTCCATATTGTTCCTGCCCTTGAGCCTCCCGATTACCGGCATCCCGAAGCACAGGGATATCAATATGGCGGCGACGGCACCGAGCATGGCCCTGAAGGAGATGTACTGCATCAGTCCCGAGCCCGGAAAATCGAAGAGTCCGTCCAGATATTTTATCAGATGGTATATCATATCGCTTTGGCTGTTTCATCGAAATAGTCCCTGACGATCTCACGGTCGTCGAAATGGGATTTCACTCCGTTTATTATCTGATAATCCTCATGTCCTTTTCCGGCGATGAGGACTATGGCTCCCCGCGGGGATGTCATCAGTGCCGTACGGATGGCTTCCCTGCGGTCTGTGATGAAAATGGTCTTCGAAAGGTCACTTCCGGAGAGCCCTGTCTTCATATCCGCGATGATGGCTTCCGGAGCCTCGAAACGCGGATTGTCGGAAGTTATTATCATCCTGTCGGCGTATTGTGCTCCTATGGCGGCCATCTCCGGACGTTTGGTCCTGTCGCGGTTACCGCCGCAGCCGAATACCGCCACCAGCGGACATCCGGAAGATATCTCTTTCAGGGTCTTCAGAACGTTTTCGAGGGCATCGGGCGTATGGGCATAGTCGATGACGGCCGTAAGGTCGTTACCTCCCCTTATGTATTCGAGCCTTCCGGACACCGCTTCCAGCGAACTTATGATTCTGAGACTCTCCTCCCGGTCAGCTCCGAGCAGACAGGCGGTGCCATATACCGCCGCGATGTTATGGGCATTGTGTGCTCCTATGAACCGTGTCCACACCTGCTGGCCGTCCAAGTCCAGAAGCGAGCCTTCCAGACTCTTTTCCATTATCCTGACATTGAAATCGGCCTTCTTCATCCCCGAATATGTATATACTCGGGAAGATGTGTTCTGCACCATTATCGAGCCGTTGCGGTCATCGCTGTTTATGAGGGAGAAAGAGCCCTTCGGGAGCATATCGAACAGAAGTTTCTTGCACCTTATGTATTCTGAGAAGGTCTTGTGATAGTCCAGATGGTCGTGGGTTATGTTGGTGAAGACGGCCCCGCGGAAATGCAGCCCGGCCACGCGGTTCTGGTCCAGGGAGTGGGAACTTACCTCCATGAAGCAGTACTGGCATCCCGCTCTCAGCATCTCATCCAGCAGGCTGTTTATGGTGATGGGGTCCTGTGTCGTATTGGTGGTCGGATAGGACTTGTCTTCCACATAGTTCATTATGGTGGAGAGCAGGCCGCATCCATATCCCATCTTCGTGAACAGTCTGTAGAGGAGGGTGGCGATGGTGGTCTTGCCGTTGGTCCCGGTGACTCCCACCAGATTTATCCTGCGGCTGGGATGGCGGTAGAAATTGTCGGCTATCAGAGCCATCGCGTACCGGGTGTCTTCCAGCAGGTATCCGGTCACTCCCAGTTCGCTGATGAGAGTGCCGTATGCACTGTCCTGATATGCCACGGCGACAGCTCCGTTCTCTACGGCTTTGCGGATATATTCGTGTCCGTCGGAATCATATCCCCTGACGGCGATGAAGAGACTTCCGGGAAGACATTTCCTGGAGTCGCATCTTATGGAGGAAATCTCCAGGTCTGCGGCTGTAAGTCCTCCTGCCACGGGGACGTTTTCGAATATGATCGATGCTTTCATCTATTTCAGTGTCAATATGGTTCTGGTATTGTATTCCGTCCCGGCGCCGGGAGCGGGGTCCTGTGTCTGTACCCGTCCGTGTCCTGTGAACGACACCTTATATCCTTCGTTTTCGAGCAGATATATGGCATCCCTGAGACCCATCCCCCGGACATCCGGCATCACCCCTTTCTCTACGGCCAGTTCGGAGATGAGATGTCTGCCGCTCGAATCCCTTCCCTCCGAAGTGATCCATCCGGTCTCTTTATCTGCTGCGGGAACACCTTCCAGAGCCAGTGCGTGGAGGGCGGCGTTCAGACCGGAAATCCTCCCGGCGGCGATGGACGGCCTGTCCGGAGAGACCACCCCTTCGGGCCGCAGCGGCTCGGACCAGTCGGCGTGGGTGGCGTATATCGCGTCCGCCACTTTCTTGAATACCGGCCCGGCCCAGGATGCGCCGTAGTAGTTCCCCTTCGTCTTTCCGGTGTAGAGGACCACTATGCACGAATACTGCGGGTCCTCCGACGGGAAGAAACCTGCCAGGGACGCCTGGTGTATCCTATTGCCGGCGGCATCCTTATATACCATATTCTTACCGTCGCGGAAAGCCATCTGCGCGGTACCGGTCTTGCCGGAGACATGGTAACGGTCGTTATCCAGTATCTTGCCCGTGCCGTCGGTGATGACTCCGCGGAGGGCCTTCTTGGCTTCGGCGATGGTCTTTTTCGAGCAGATGGAGGCACAGATGACCGTAGGCTCGAACGTCTCTATGTCCATTCCGTCCTTCGAGAATGCCTCCACCAGGTACGGCTTCATCATTTTGCCTTCGTTGGCCACCGCATTATAGAAGGTGAGAGTGTGCAGGGGGGTAAGCATCACACCGTATCCGATACCCATCATCGGGAGGGTGGTTTCGCTCCAGACGCCGTCCCCGGGAGCGTGGAATGTGGAAGAAGCGTCTTCGCCTATCTCCAGATTCAGTTTGTCACCCAGTTTCATGCTGTGGATTCTTTCCAGATAGGCGTTCGGGTTCTTTTCGTAGTATCTTACCGCCAATTGGCTGAAAGCCACGTTCGAGGAGTGCTCGAAAGCCGTTTTTACCGTCATCTTCCCGTATCCTCCAGCCCGGGTGTCGGAAAACTTGGTCTGGCTCTTTCCGTACCTCCATTCACCGTTGAAACCGTCCACGGGGGTGTCGAGGGTAGCGTATCCGTCCTCCAGAATGGCCAGCAGGCAGCTCAGTTTCAGGGTGGAACCGGGTTCCGTGGGATGCCCGGTCGCGTAATTGTACGATTCGGTGAATTTTCCGCCGGACTCCCTCTTGAGATTCGCCAGAGCGCGGACGGCTCCAGTGTGGACATCCATCACTATCACGCATCCCCCCTCCAGCTCGGGTGATTCGAGGAGCTGCTCCCGGAGGGCTTTCTCCGAGGCTTCCTGAATACTGAGATCTATGGTGGTGCGGATATCGATACCGTCCACCGCCGGGGTGTATTTTATCCCCTGCACGGGAATCCATCTTCCCTCGGCCTGTCTCTGGTATTTTCTGGATCCTTCGGTGCCGCGCAGGCGCACGTCGAAACTTTTTTCCAGACCGGAACCCTCCCCGAGGGAATTTATCGAGCCCACCACCTTGCGTGCCAGAGTCCCGTACGGGTGTTCTCTCTTGTCCTCCTGCTCTATAATCCTGCCTCCACCGAATTCACCGGCGCTCAATATGGGGAACGTCTTGAGCCTTTCCACTTCGGAATAGGTCAGGGCCCGGTCACCCAGAGGGGCATACCGTCTGTTGTATCTGGATTTTCCGTCTTTTTTCAACTTCCCTTCACGGTACATGTTCAGATGCTTCCTGTATTCCTTTCCGCTGCGGTCCCCGAAGAGGGCGGACAGACTGTCCGCGAGGGCTTCGTAATGATTCCGGAACATGGTGTCGGACTGCACCGTCAGGTCCATGTATATTTTGTAATAAGTGATGCTCTCTGCCAGAGGTTTCCCGTCGAAGGAGAGAATGCTTCCTCTGGAAGGAATCAGTTTTCTGGTCTGGTATCCATTCTCTTCGTGATATATCTCTTCCGCGAAGAACTGAAGATAGATTATCCTCGCGCATACACCAAGCATCACCAGCATGCTAAGGCGGATGAACTGGATGAATGTCCGGACGAATCGTTTGGTTCTTTCCTGTTCTGTCATGGTCAATATGCTGCAGTTTCTTCGGTTATGGTTACAGGCGGGGTCAGGGGCGGACGGAGGGACGAGCCTGTCTTTTCAAGCAGTCTCGTCGTCTCCTTTATGGTGGTCAGCTCGTGATATTCCGAGCGCCGTGTGGTATAGTCGGTCTTCAGCTCTTTTATCACCTGATTGTTTTCTATTATGGTCATCGAGGTGTCGTCCACCTTGTAATGGAGCGTAATGTACAGCATTACCAGTGCGAAGACATAGATGACCAGTTTCCAGTGTCTGGCCAGCATCACCAGGTATTTCCCCTGGAACAGTCCCGGAAGTATGCGCTTTCTCTCACTCATAGTTTTTCCGCTATCCTCAGTTTCGCGCTCCGGGCGCGGGTGTTTATACTTATCTCTTCCTCAGAAGGGACGACGGGGCGTCTGTTCACTGCCCGGAACACGCTGCTGCGCACTCCGTGAATCAGAGCATACGGGTCCTCCCGCATATTCGGCCCTGCATCCGCGATGCGTCCTTCCTTTATGAAATTCTTCACCATCCTGTCCTCGAGAGAGTGATACGTGATTACGGACAGGATGCCTCCCGGTCTGAGGGATGCCGCCGCTCCGTAGAGGAAATGTTCAAGCGATGACATCTCCCCGTTCACTTCTATCCTCAGTGCCTGATATATTCTGGCCAGTGACTTGTGTCCGTTCACAGGAGGGAGGATGCTCTTGAGCGCGTCAGTCAGGTCCGCGCTGGTGACTATGGGGGATTTCTCGCGGGCGCGGCAGATGAGACTTGCGGCGCGCCGGCTGTGCTCCACTTCTCCGTACAGGAAGAGTATTCCGGCGATACGTTCTTCCGGGTATGTGTTCAGGACCTCCCCGGCGGTTATGCCTCCTCCGGTGTTCATCCGCATGTCCAGGGACGATTCTTCGAAACGGAAGGAGAATCCTCTGCCGGAGGTGTCGAACTGGTGGGATGAAACTCCCAGATCCGCCAGAATGCCGTCCACGCTGTCCAGTCCGAGATATCTCACATAGTTCCTTATGAATCTGAAGTTATTGTGGACGGTATGTACCCTGGGGTCGTCGGGAGCGTTGGCCAGGGCATCGGCGTCCCTGTCGAACACTATGAGACGGCCGTCCGGCCCCAGACGGGAGAGAATCTCCCGGGTGTGGCCTCCCCCCCCGAGCGTAGCGTCCACATAGATGCCCGAGGGGTCTATGTTCAGCGCATCGACGCTCTCTTTCAGGAGAACAGGTGTATGATATGCTTCAGCCATAGTGTAACGGTATCCGGTTTCAATTCTGTCCGAGGAACTTTACCGTGAGTTCCGCTTCATCGGGGGAGGCTTCCGATTCGGCGTACAGCACTTCGGGTGCCCATAGCTCTATCTTGTGGTCCAAGCCCTTGAATATCACGTCCTTCTTTACGGAAATCTTTTCCAGAAGCGTCTTCGGGATGGTGATTCTGCCGAGTTTCGGGTCGGGTTCGACGAGAGCCCTGCCGTCCATATATTTCCTCCAGAACCTGTTGTGCTCGGGGAGGAACAGGTTCAGCCGGGACTTTATCTCTTCGGACATCCGTTCCCATTCGGAGTATGCGTAGATGGTCAGACAAGGGTCGAAGGAGTCCTTTTTCACTATGAAGCGCATCGGCTCGCCCTCATCCATGACGGATTTGTAGGCGGAAGGGAAGACCAGTCTCCCCTTGTCGTCCAGTCTGGCTCTGAAATCTCCTACGAATTTTGCCATCTCAGCGTACGGTTCATCATTTATAGTCCGGCACCCCTTGCGGTACGGGATACCTATTATAATAACGGAGACAAAATTACTGAAAGTTTTTCCATTTTTTTCCATTTTATTACAAAGTTTTCCACAATTTATTGTCAATTGTGCTCTGTATTCCATACCTTTGTACGGAAGGAAGAAATCAGCGTCGTCATGAAACTCGATAAGAAACAGATAATCGGTTATTTACTGTCTGCTGCGGCCGGGTCGGTCCTGACTCTGGCGGCGGTATGGGCTGCGGGTGCTGCGGGAGATGGGGGACTGTGGAGCCGGGATTTTCCGGATGCTGCCGCTGAGGGCGGACAGGCCGTGGTGGAAAACAGTTTTTCAGATGTCGGAGCGGACGGGGAGACAGGTCCCGGAAGGATTCTGGCGCAGGAACCGGATACTGTCCTGAAAATGTACGGTATTCCGATGGAAAATTATGATATGGAGGAGGGAACGGTCCGTTCCGGTGAGTCATTCTCCTCGCTTATGAACAGGCTCGGGGTGGGACAGAAGCAGGCTTATGACCTGTCGGAACGTTCCCGTGGAGTGTTCGATCTGCGTCAGATGCGGGTCGGTAATGAATATCATGTATTTTATCCGAAAGATGAGGAACATGTCCCGGATTATCTGGTCTATGATAAGGACGGGCGTTCCTATGTGCTGTTCACGCTGAAGGATACTCTGGCGGTGGAGGTGGTTCAGAGAGAGATAGTGACGAAGATGGATTATGCCGAGGTGACCATAGGCACTTCGCTGTGGACGGATGTGCAGAAGTCCGGCGCCCCGATACTTCTGGCGCTGAAACTGGCGGATATATATGCCTGGACGATAGACTTCTTCGCTCTGCAGAAAGGAGACTCATTCAGGGCCGTATATCAGACTATGTATTGTGAGGGCCGGCTGCTCAGCGTGGAAATCGTCCCCTATGCCGTTTTCGTGCATCAGGGGCGGGAATATGAAGTTTATTATTATCAGACTGAGAATGACTCCAATACATACTGGAATGAAAGAGGTGAGAGCATGCGCAAGGCCTTTTTGAAGGCTCCGCTCAGTTTTACCCGTGTGAGTTCGCGTTTCGGAACTCGTGTTCATCCGATTACCAGAAAGGTCCAGCAGCATAACGGGGTGGATTATGCCGCCCCGAAAGGAACTCCTGTGATGGCTATAGGAGATGGGACGGTGGAGTTCGCCGGAAGAAAGGGTAACGAAGGGAACATGGTGAAGATAAGGCATAATTCCGTGTATCAGTCCGCGTATCTGCATTTGTCCAAGTTCGGGAAGGGGATCAGGAGCGGATGCCGTGTCGCTCAAGGGCAGGTGATAGGGTATGTGGGGAGTACCGGAAGATCTACCGGTAACCATCTGGACTTCCGTATCTGGAAGAACGGCTCGCCTGTGAATCCGCTTAAGGTGAGTTCTCCTCCCGCCGTTCCCATCGGTGAAACCGGGATGCCTGCCTTCCGACAGGCGATGGCTGAAGCTGTGGCACTGCGTGACCGTTTCGTGGCCGAGGATGCGGTCATGGCCCTCTTGAAAAACATTTGTACGGTCGAATGATGCGGTAAAGATGTCACCCGAATGACTTCCTGTCGTCAAATCGATGTAAAAAAACTCGGTAATCTTCCAAGATAATCGAAAATCGAAAAAAAATGCGAACTTTGTCGCGATAAATGTGTGTCTGAATTTGATGAAAAGGATTATTGTCATTGCGGCTCTTGCGGTGCAGTTTCTGATATCTTGTCGGCGGGATGGAATTCCCGGCGCTGATTCGGCCTGTGATGAGATTGGCTTCTCTCCCTACGTCGAGACGGTGAGAACTAAAGTCAATGTCCATGACGTGGTGAATTACGATAGAAATATTCCCTGGAGCCTCAAGAGTTTCAAGGTGGCGGCATATCTGTGCGGCACCGACAGCTCATACTTCGATTCCGATTCCCTGCTGACAGCCTCTGCAGTCGTCAGTGGTGCCGGAACCTGTTATAAGACAGCAAATACCTACTACTGGCCTACGACTTCGAGTCTGGACTTCTACGCATACGCTTCAGCGTTCGACACTGTCATGAAAGTCTCGAGAGCCGGGGTTTGCACCTTGGGCTACAGGGTCTCCACCAATCCCGCCGACTCGCTTTACGGGCGTGACGATCTGGTGGTCGCATGCGTAAAGGGCGCCTCGAACAGCGGAGATCATACTTTCGGATCGGGCATCTCGGCCCAGTCCCTGACTTTCAGGCACGCGATGGCGAAGGTGAACAGGGTGTCGTTCAAGGCGTACCATGACATTAACCAACCTTATGACAACGCGAATTACAGATTCACGGTGGTGGAGGTCGCGCTGGACAGTGTCCAAAGTAGAGGCAGATATGACTTCAGTAGGCCCAATCAACGCTGGACCGGCTATGGCGGCTACTTCCGCCATACGTTCTCCAATGTTCTGGACGAGAATACCAACTCGAATTGTTTCCTGGGCAGCGATACGACGAAGTGCCTCCGTGTCTATGGCTACACGCGTGATAACGCTGGCATCGAAAGCAGGGGATGGACTGACGACAAGTTCATACTGATTCCTCAGTCTGCGTTTCTCTGTGTGACGTACAAGGTGGAGTACATGGAGAACAGTACTTGGGCTGAGGTAATGGATACGACGACCAAGTCTGCAATGTTGCATTTTGAAGAGGGCAAGGCATACAACGTTAAAGTGATCCTGACAAACGATGGTATGGCGGCGTCCTCCGCTGCAGTGGATGATTGGGAGGATGAGATCCGGTGAGTTCCGCCGCGTAATGTCGATACGACATATGAGCGGCCGCTCGGAATGAGAAGTTCCGAGCGGTTTTGTTTTCTACTGACATGTATTCGTAAAATATTTGGTAAATTTTCGAAAAAGTCTTGTAAATTAAAGATTTTTTATGGAAATTTGCAGCGATTGTGTAAGTGGATGTCCCGTATATGGTCGTCTTTTTCCGCAATCGGTGAAGCGAACTCTTAACAATTAACAGATTGATACATTAAAAATGAAAAGAATTATTATTCTGGCTGCTATGGCAGCATTGTCCCTGGTCTCTTGTCAAAGGGACGAAATACCCGCAGTCGATTCGGCGGAAGATGTGATCGGCTTTGCTCCTTATATGGAGAAGTCCAGAACTAAAGTGCATGTCCATGATTTGGTCAGTTACAGCGGTGCCTACATTCCCTGGGGTCTTCACAGTTTCAAGGTGGCGGCATATCTGCACGGTACCAATGATTCATACTTCGGTTCCCAGCAGACAGCTACGGCGGTGGCCGGCATGCTCCCCTCCGGTGCCTACTATGCGACCGGTACCACCTACTACTGGCCTACGACTTCGAGTCTGGACTTCTACGCATACGCCTCAGCGTTTGACACTCTCATGAATGTCTCGAAAGCCGGGGTTTGCACCTTGGGCTACAGGGTCTCCACCAATCCCGCCGACTCGCTT
>DCIQ01000182.1 GCA_002317435.1 Bacteroidales bacterium UBA1722
CACTTTCCCTCACTGTCGATGTGGGTGAAATATGGCTTCCCGTAGATGCCGTCATCTCTTTTGGAGGCGAACACCAGCCATCGGGATGTGCTTGACCAGCTGTGATATGTGTCAGACTTGTCTGAATTGGCCGGATTCATGGGGATGAGTTCCATATCGTCAAGATTCATCATCACAAGATCCGATTCCATGTGCCAGAGCGGGAATGTGCCATACTCCGCTATGGTAAAGCATATATGCCGGCCGTCGGGAGACACCCTCGGATGACATACGGAATATCCTCGTGTGCGGGCGTTGAAGACCGTGTCGATCCGTGTTCCTATTTCTCCTGTCTCTTCATCGAATGCCGCTCTGCAGAGACTGTATCTGAGGTTTTTCAACTCGTCGAGTTCGAATGATTCCGGTGTCGGGGCTGTGCAGAAGTAGATGTGACACCCGTCGGGAGAGAAACAGGGGAATGTTTCCAGACAGTCGGGTCTGCTGACCTGAGGCGCTTTGGAAAAGGTGTGGCTGACAAGGTCGGCCACATAGACGTCGCTCTCGGTATCATAGACCTCCATTCGTCCTCCTGCGCGTCCGTGGTAGCCCGGAACTACCTTGTTGGTGGAGAAGACGATGTAGCGTCCGGACGGTGAAAAACCGAAATAGACGCTGCCGGAGGCCCATCCTTCTGATTTGAGGGACAGTTTCTGAAGATTTCCGTCGATGTTCAGGATAGCCCCTCCGTCTTCCCCGCGCACATAGAACATACTGGTATTCGGATCCTGCCCTGCGAATGTGTGGCAGTTCATGCATTTGTCTCCGATTACGCGGAAGTCGCTGAAGCAGTCGGTATCAAAGTTTTCCGTGCACCTCTGCTGAAGTGCGATGTTGTTGAATGCTTCGTAGTCGGGTTCGATGATCCTGTATGTGAGATACGGGTCTATCCGGTCGCCGCTGACGGTCCAGGTGAAATGCCTGTATTCTTTCCATCCGTTTTCAGTCCTGACGGCGACCGATATCTCCATATCCGAACCTGCGTTGGCCTCAAGCAGTTTTCTCCAGAAGGACTCCCGGAAAGTGACTTTGTTTCTCCGGAACGATGCCGTCTTCTTTCCGTTGATGAAAACGACGGTGCGGGACACGTCTTCCCGAAGCAGGAAGTTCAGGGGGGCGATGTTGACAGGGATGGTGATGTCTGTATAGTCCGGATATATGGGAGCCGGCTCATCGCTCCTGACAATATCTGAAGGACAGTTGCAGGCCGGAAACGACAGGGCCATAAACGGCACCAGAAGTAGGTATATGCTATGTTTCATCTTCTTCACAGGTTATTATCGTTTCGGTCCCAGTATGCTCCGGTACAAGTTCTTCTCGCGGGGACCGTATTTCTGCCAGTGGCTGAGGAAAGCCTCTTTCTGTCCCGTTATGATGTCGGTGCAGAGAAGATAGTCCAGGGCTATGACATTATCTTTATTCGAATCCAGAAGCCCCGTGAGAATCATCCGGCAGTCGTCTCCGACGTTCACCCTGTTCTCCGTGTTGATGAACCTGCGCTTCTGTGTGACTGCCTTTTCCACTTCTTCGGAAAGATTTCCGGGAGTGTGCTCCCGAGCCCATTTCCGGTACAGGAAGGATTTTCCGAGCATCCTGAGGTATTTTTCCGCAGCCTGGTCATCACCGGTCACAAGGTTGATTTCGGCCAGCATTTTGATGAGTCGGGCGCTCCGTTTGTTGATGGAGAAGTTGTTCGCGTGCATGCACATCCTTTCGGCGTATGTCATGTCTCCGATAAGGTAATAGAATTCGCACATAAGCCTGCTCACCATCAGGGATGAATTCCTCCCCATGTGGACGGTGGTTCCGAGCATCGGTTCTTTCATGAAGCCGAGTTTCTCGGGAAGGCGGCCGAACTGCGATGCGCTCAGGGCGTATATGAATGTCATCTCCTTGGTGCGCCGGCCTTTCTCGTGCTCATACATGCCGAGAACCTTTCCGTAATCTCCCCGGTGATAGACATTGTCGTACGCCAGCATCCGTTCCACGTATTGCGAAGCTTCGTAACTGATCCATTTGCCGGTTCCCGGGAAGGTCATGGTGTCGGTCTTGTCCATCCGGTAGAGGGTGGAGGCGGGGGAGAGTATTGCGGCTCCCGCCGCAATAAATGCTGCTGCGGACCACGGGATGCTTTTCTCCCTGAGGCAGGTGAGAAGTTCCAGGACCGTCATCACCAGTGCCCCGAAACCGAACATCCACCAGCAGAGTATGCCCGCGGCCGTAAATATTGCCGCGCAAGCGGCTTTACGACCTCTTATGAGACCCTTGGCGGAGCGGAAATCCAGCCAGAAGGATATTCCCCCGATAAAGGAAAGCGAAGTGGCCAAAAGGGCATTTTCGTAGAGGTATAACCGGGCGGCTGTCGCCGCTGTCAGAATAGACAGAATCAGTGGTACGAAGTCCGGTTTGTTGCGGAATCCTGCACCGAGCAGGGTGCGCCAGGCGAAAAAGGACACTGAACCCAGAACTAGCAGAAATATGGTTAGGACAGCTGCACCTGCGCATGTGAAATGGTAGAATTGCTGGAAGAAGGATCCGGCCATACAGGAGAGCCAGGCCGGTCTGCCGAAGAACTCCGACAGATAGTCTCCGGAGTTCAGGAAAAGCTGGTTCTGCTCGATATAGAAGAAATGGAATTTGAGTTTGGCCTGGAAGAAACAGAAACAGCCGGCCGTGCAGGCCAGACATACCGTCAGATAGGTCAAAGTTTTAATCGACACTCGTTTCATAGCGCGAAGGTACAAAATAAACAAGAGCGGTCAACAGTGTGGCCGCTCTTGAAAAGTATTGGAATCTATCTGCTAGTATCCGGGATTCTGTGTGTATATTTTCTTGCCGTCTACGACAGCTTTGTCGAGTTCTTCCTGAGGATAAGGGAAGCAGATTTTATAATCGGCCCATGTGCCTGCACCGTAACCTGTCCAGTCTTTGACCTCGGAGATATTTCCTGTGTAGTTATCGCCGACTTTCTCCCATACGGCCACGCGGGCCACTGAAGTGAGTTCCTTCAGAGCCAGATTCCTGATCTCGTCAGGGGCACTGGTGTTCTCTGAAAGAGCCCAGCGTTTCAGATTATAGATATAGGGAGCGGCTTCGAAACAGAGTTCGCAGCGGCGTTCGTGGTAGAGGTTTGTCCACGTGACTTTATCGGAGATGGGTGCAAGTCCGGAACGTTCACGGATAGCGTTGAGGTCAGCTTTGGCTTCAGAGTCTTTTCCCTTGACAAGATAGGCTTCTGCCCTGAAGAGGAGACATTCCGCGAACCTGATTACGTGGAACATGTGGTTTGATGCGTTGTCGCTCGGTCCGACATAACCTGCATTGATGAAGTCTTCGTGGGCGTATGCGCGGTTCCATTTGTGGAGATAAACACCGGTGCTGATAGCATCCTGATACTGAGGTGCCACGATAAGGTCCTGACCGTAGATGGTGATGTGCTCCCCGGTATGGATGACGGAGGCTTTCATACGGGCGTTGTCCGCACCGTCCTTCATCATCTCTTCATAGAGATCGTATGAGGTATAGAATTCACCCCATCCGTTGGTATTGGTGTTGATGGGAGAATCGAAAGGTCCGAAAGGCATTGAGCAGATAGGGAACCAGCTGCCTCCGTAGAGAGAACCGCCCTTGCCTCCGAAACCCCAGCAATATTCCGAGTTGAAGTAGTCGGCCGGTTCGTCGGAGTAAATCTTGTCAAGTGTCGAAAGGGCTCTTCCTTCATTTTTAAGAGTGGTTACGAGTGATATTACCTCATCCCATCTGGATGCATCCCAGGTAGCCCAGAATGCGTTGGCGCGAACCGCCATGGCGAGTGCGGATTCACGGCAGGCACGTCCTTTTTCGCTGTCGGAATACTCATTGACGGAAGGAAGGAGATCTGCCGCCTTCTCAAAGTCAGAAACGACGTATTCGAAGTTTTTGGTTACTGACTCGAGCTGGGGAGGAATATCATAGTTGTATTCCGGGTTGTCTTCGTAAGCGACGAAGGGAACGCCCTTAGCCTTGCATCCGTAACGGTATGCTATCAGGAAATGATAGAAACCCCTGAGGAAATAAGCCTCACCGAGTGTTCTGGTTTCGATGTATGTCAGGTCATCTTTGGCGAGAAGGCTCTTGATTATCCAGTTGGCCTGGGACATCTGGGTATAACTCTGGTTGTAGATGGATTTGATGGTACCTACGTTTCCGTCATATTCCATGATGGAATAAGTATGGATATAGTCACCGGCGTCACCGAGACGAACCGCCATCATGGTCTTGGCTGCCGTCTCCTCCCAGAACATGTTCTGTCCGTAGAAGTCTTCACCACGAAGACAGTGGTACATGTCATTGACAGTGGCAGCCGCCTGTTCGTCATTGGTGAAATAGTTATCTGTCGCATACTGCCCCTCGGACTTGACATCGAGGAAGCCTTCGCAGGAAGTCAGCGAAACGGTCGCAAAAGCGAGAGCGATAAAAAATATCTTTTTCATATCGTTTCCCAGTTATTATAATGTGAGTTTGACACCGAATGAGATCACTCTGGAAACAGGGTATTTGAAGAAGTCTTCTGCACCGCATTCAGGGTCCATTCCGGTATATTTGGTGATAGTGAACAGGTTTTCACCTGAAAGGTAGATGCTGAGGGCGCTGCCGCGTTCTGCGAAGAATGTGGATTTGCGGATGGCGCGGGTGATGTCGTACGATATTACTGCGTTCTTCAGACGGAGGTATGATGAATTCTCGAGGAAGTAACTTGATGCTGTGGAGAAGTTACCGTTGTCATCTCTTCTGGTAAGACGGGGGATGTCCGAGCCGGTGTTTGTAGGGCTCCAGGCATTCAGAATCTCGGTCGAGCGGTTGTGGCTCTTCGAAGAAGCGTTGATGGAAGCCATCTTCGAGAAGTTGAGGGCCTGAGCACCTTCAACACCCTGGAACATGAAGCTGAAGCTGAGGTCTTTCCAGGTGAAGCCCGCACTGAGGGCGTATGTCCAGTCAG
>DCIQ01000152.1:0-4635 GCA_002317435.1 Bacteroidales bacterium UBA1722
ACGCCGGGACCAAAAGTTTGTGTATCAGTTCTCCCGGCTATGCTGTCGGAAGCTGGACGAACAAGGTGAATCTCCTCCCCTGGTCGAAGTACCGCTTCTCCGGATGGATAAAGACTGATGGAATCCGGAGCGGCAAATCAGAGTCGGGAGCATATTTCGAATTCACAGATCTGGCAGAATATGGTCAGGTGCCCGTTGTCTGCGGAACACAGGACTGGACTCTGGTCCAGTTCGAATTCGAAACCGGTGAAAATGACGGTGCTCTTCTGACTTGCGGATATGGCAGCAACGACGATCCAGTACAAGGCAAGGCATGGTTCGACGACATGTCTCTGGAACTGCTCAGTTCCGAGAAATACACCACATCTCTGGAGGTGAGACCTTCCGCGACGGCAGGCGAACCTATGAGCGAATACATCTACGGTCAGTTCATCGAGCATCTGGGGCACTGCATCTATGGCGGTATCTGGGCCGAGATGGTTACGGACCGGAAGTTCTGGTATTCACCCGAGGACCGCGAATCCGCCTGGAAGGTTCTGCCCGCCGGGATGGACGGGATGCCTCGGGGGATGCAGGCGTTCATGGCGCTGAGGAACTTCAAGGGTCATCTTCGGATGGACACTTCCTCTCCTTTCACTGGAGCGCATACCCCTGTCCTCGTATCTGATGAAGCCTCTCAGGTGGCTCTGGTGCAGAACGGAATGGGTCTGAATGCAGGAGTGGGTGCCGTCGGCCATATCGTGCTCAAGAGCGACTGCGGGATGCCCGTCACTGTGGAACTCTCCGCTTCCGGACAGACACGGAAGGTGGAATTGAAAACCTCCGGGACATATACCGAATACCCTCTTTCTTTCTCCGGTTTCGAATCGAAGGAACAGGATGTGACCATCAGAATCATCCCCGGTGCGGCTGGACGTCTGTGGGTGGGGACAGTCTCCCTGATGCCCGAGGATAATGTGGACGGGTTCCGTCCCGATGTGCTCGAACTGCTCCGCGGGCTGAACTCTCCCGTTTACCGCTGGCCCGGCGGCAATTTCGTCTCCGGTTATGACTGGAAGGATGGGATAGGCCCCCGCGACAGCCGTCCTCCCCGCAAGAATCCCGCATGGACCGGAGTGGAATCCAACGATGTGGGTCTTCATGAATTCATACATCTGTGCGGACTCATAGGTACGGAACCTTATGTGGCCGTAAATGCCGGGCTCGGAGGAGTCGTGGCCGCCGCCGAAGAGGTGCAGTACTGTAACGGTGATGCTTCGACCCCTATGGGCCGTCTGCGTGCAGCCAACGGGTCGCCTGACGCCTGGGGCGTGAAATGGTGGTCTGTCGGGAATGAAATGTACGGTGACTGGCAGCTGGGGCATATGTCCACGGAAGCCTTCGTGGAGAAGCATAACTCTTTCGCCCGGGCGATGAAGGCCGAATCCGCTGACATCCATCTGATAGCGGTCGGAAGCGTCGGCCCTTGGGATGAGATGATAATGTCGCAGTGCAATGACAATATGGAACTTGTCTCCGAACATCTCTACTGTCAGGACTATAAGGGTACCGGGCTGATGACCCACGCACTGCAGATACCCCGTGCCATCAGACACATAGCCGATGCCCACAGGAAATACCGCGAGACCATTCCTTCGCTCGAAGGGAAGGATATCCGCATCTGTCTGGACGAATGGAACTTCTGGTATGGCCCGCATATCTACGGTGAGCTGGGGACCCGCTATTATCTGCGCGATGCCCTCGGGATTGCCGCAGGCATAAACGAATATATGAGAAACTCCGATATGATCTTTATGGCGAACTATGCCCAGACGGTGAACGTCATCGGGGCGATCAAGGCCACTTCGACGGATGCCTGCTATGCCGCCACAGGTGAAGCCTTGCGCTGCTACAGGGAACATCTCGGAACCGTACCCGTAGAGGTGACCGGAGAACTCAGACCGTTCGATGTGGTGGCTGCACTGAATCCGGAAGCCGGGGAGGTCACCGTCTCGGTAGTGAACCTGACATACGAGGAACGGGCGCTGGCTCTTTCTTTCCCCGACGGTGACGTATGTACCGATGGTGCCCGTGTATTTACGATTACCGGAGCGGATGACATGGCGTACAATACACCGGGTCAGGAACCTGCCGTGAAGACTGTCGAAAGGGAGGTCAAGTCCTTGAAATCGGAGAAGGTGGCTCCGTACAGTGCGAATATCTATGTATTCAAACTGAAATAACCCAGCTCGTGTTTGACACTTGGATTTCGTTGAGACTATGATAATTCAAGTCCCCGGACCGCTGTAGCAGCGATTTGGGGACTTTTGATTTTTTCGGCTTTGTAGTAAACAAACCGGTGTATCTCATTGTCTTTTCCAACACTTGTAATCGGTTGATGTGAAGTGAACGTGTCAGTCCTCCCTGCAGACTCTCCGGAGACTTCAAATGCGATAGCCCTTATCCCACAAGAACTTCGTCGATGTTCCTGGTCTCGGGGCTGAAGTTTATGCCCAGGCGGACCACCTGCTGTCCATCGAGGGTAAAGGGGAGAGTGTAGTTCCTGTCAGATATCTGGTCGAGGGCTTCCTGTGCGGTGCCGTCCAGTTTGAACTCCATCACGTAGCAGAACTTGGGGGTCTTCACCACCAGGTCGATGCGGCCGTTGCTGGTATGGTATTCGGCCTCTGTGTAGAACCCCATCAGCTTGAAGAGAATCCACAGGACGTTCTGGTAGTGATTCTCCAGATTACGGATCAGTTCGTATGGGGTGTCGGCGAAGAGGGTTTTGAGACGCTTGACGAATTGGTCGGTGTTTCCGGCACGGACATCCCTGACGAAGTTGTCAACCGCAAACGGCATACGCCTGTTCTCTCTCGGTTCGAGGTAGAACGGCATAAGGAAGCCTACGAAGCCCTCTTCCACCTCCAAGTTCGGAAAGCCTAAAGTGTAGGTTCTGAATTCCTCGTCATATCCTTTGATGGTCAGATAACCGCTCTGGTATATCACCGGTATGGGATTCTTGGATTCGGAGTCTATGGAGTTGAGAACATCCCCTTTTATCGAAATATGGGACAGGTCTTCCAGACGGTACGAATGTTTCAGCAGGAGATTGACGAGATATGTTGGAGTGCCCGTCTCGAACCAGAAACTGCCGAACTTCATCTTGGAGAACGTGTTGATAACACTGAAAGGATTATACACTCCTATGGCGTTCTCCTCGAAATGATACCCGTCATAACGAATTCGCAGAGTGCTGATGCATTCATCTTCCGTCATTCTGTTCGCTGATGCCAAAGAAGAAATCTCAGGTTTGAAATCCGAAAGCAGTTCCGCTTCGGTGATGCCGCATATATCGGCATAAACTGCATCCATAGAGATGTCGTTCAGATTATTAAGGTCGCTGAATACGCTGACCTTGCTGAATTTCGTAACCCCGGTGAGTATTGCGAAGCGGATGTAAGCGTCCATCGATTTCAATGCGCCGTAGAATCCCTTCAGCGTGGAACGGTATGCCTCCTGAAGGTCGGGATTATCAATGGCCTGCAGCATCGGCTTGTCGTACTCGTCCACCAGTATCACCACTCGGCGGCCGGTCTTTTCGTAAGCGCGTTTGATAATACCCGAGAAACGTAAACCAAAGGTCGTATCTGTATCTTCTCGCCCATATATCGCTTCTGCCTTAGTAAGGAAAGAATTCAACTGAGCTTCCAGACTTTCATTGGAGTTGTAATTTTCGGCATTCAAATCCAGCCTGAGAACCGGATGTGCTGCCCAGTCGATGTCGGGCTTGGTGTCTATCACCAGTCCTTTGAAAACGTCCCGCTTCCCAAGGAACAACGCCTCCAGCGTGCTTATCAGGAGACTCTTCCCGAAGCGGCGCGGGCGCGACAGGAAGTAATAACCTCCCTGCCTGACCATATCGTATATCCGTTCCGTTTTATCCACATAGACATACCCTTCCGTGCGTAGTTTCTCGAAATCCTGAATGCCGATGGGCATCTTGCGCATTGAATTAATTATCATCAGACTCTTTTCTTGTTACTTTCGCAAACATACATAAAATCCGGTGATTTTACTGACGCAGCATAAAACTAATAGTTGTGGACTCAATTAAAATTTAAAATCAAACAACGTGGGTTCATAGAATCCGTCAAATCCGGGAAAGTGGCTCCGTACAGCGCGAATATCTATGTGTTCAAACTGGAGTGGATCTCAAAAATCAAGAAAAAAGATTTTCAAAATTTTTGATAGTATGAAAAAAGCTCTATCTTTGCACTCCCTTTCGAAAGTGAAAGGGAGCTCAGATGAGCTTTGATTCATTGAGATATGGTGTAATGGCAGCACGACAGATTCTGGCTCTGTAAATCGAGGTTCGACTCCCCGTATCTCAACTAAAAATTCCTCAGATACCTGAGGTTTTTTTTAAGTTCATAACTTGATGGCGAGGTAGCTCAGCTGGTTAGAGCGCATGATTCATAATCATGAGGTCCCCGGTTCAATCCCGGGCCTCGCTACACTTGATAGATGCCTTACGTCTCGAGACGTAGGGCATTTATTTATTGTTGTGCCGGTGCCCCGGGATTGAACCGATTTACCCCCCTGCACCCCCGGTGGGGGATTGGACGGCTTCGCCGTCCGCCGGGCCTCGCTACA
>DCIQ01000152.1:4671-4855 GCA_002317435.1 Bacteroidales bacterium UBA1722
TGTCTCGAGACGTACGGCACTTGTTTATTGTATGTACGTCTCCCCGGGATTGAACCGTTTCACCCCCCAAAGCGGGCTAATAGACATTTCGGGTGATGAAATCGCTGTAATCATCTACTATTCATACATTTGTGGCGATTATTACTTATATGCCTAAAAAAAATAATCCCTGCATCCGGTTGAT
>DCIQ01000135.1:0-17592 GCA_002317435.1 Bacteroidales bacterium UBA1722
GGCAGTGCATCAGCGTGAGCACAGCGATGACGATGAAGAATGTAGTGACCCCTACTTTCGAAGAGGAAGAGTGAGCACCACGCTGAGGTGCTGCCAGTTAGCTCTTGGAGTAGGAATGGGTAGGAATGAGTATGAATAATGCAGGTTAAGCCCGTGGAATAAAAATCAAGGCCCCACATCCGATATTTTATCAACAGAATAAAGGGGCAGAACGAAGAGAAGTGAGAGAAGAGAGAATAATGTGCCCGAGATGGTACCGATGGAGAAGGCGAACCAGAACACTTCCGAAGGACCGTCGAACAGGAATGGGGTGATGCCCAGAACGGTGGATGTCAGAGTCAGCAGAATGGGGGTGATTTTGTTCCTATATGCCTGAACGTAGAGTTCGGCGGAAGTCTTTCCTGGAAACCGTGCCTTCAGTCTCTTCAGTTCCGTGATGATATAGATTCCGGGATTGACGGTGATGCCGGCTATCATAATGAGCGAGGCGAAACCTCCCTGATCAAAGCAGAATTCATTAAGGCCGAAGGTCAGGAACATACCGACGAACGCGAAAGGAATCATCAGAATGATGGCTGCCGGATATCTCAGAGACTCAAAGGATATGGAGAGAATCACGAACAGTATAGCTACGATGATAAGGATGAGGAAGTAATAGGTCTCCTTATCCATGTAGAAACTCCAACTGGGGGAGCTGATATCGAATCCTACCGGAAGTACCGAAGACTTCATATAGTCCAAAGTCGCCTCCTCGAACTTGCGCTGCATAGTAGGCGAGCCTGCGAACTGGAACTTCACATCCATCTCATAATTTTGATTATGACGACTGATATTTATCCCTGATTCCTTCTTGGTGATAGAACCGATGGAGTTCAGCGAAACTGACACTGAATCTATTTCAAGAGGAGCGTTTTGGATGTCCCAGAGTTCATATTTTCCCTTTTCAGACGATTTGAGAGCCACTTCCACAGGCCTCCCGCCGATTATGTAGCGCCCGATGGAACGGTCTGTCAGAACTGAAGAAAGAGTGCTGAAATATGGATTGAGGGAGACGTTATTCCTGCTCACCCGGTCAAAGTCGAAGTCAAGAGCATAGAAGGACGATGGTGGGGTATAAGAGTCGGTGGTCCATATCTGAGCGATGCTCACGCGTGGATTTCTGGAGATATGGTCCACCAAGTGTTCGGCATACCTGCGAAGCCTTCCGTAATCATAACCGGTCATGGTGAATTCGCCAGACATCATTTTCACGTTGACGAAATTGCTGAATGAATCGTTAGTTACCCCAAAAACACGCCAGTTGGCCCCGCCGAGTTTAATGGCATACTGAGTAACCTTCCCCTGAAGCCAAGCAGGAAAGGGTGTTCTGCTGACATCATCGCTGAACTCAACGATTATCTCCGCATCGTCAGGTCCGTTGACCTCCGAGATAAAAACCTTGATGTCGTCGAACTGGGAGAGGTAGTTCTCCATCTCCCTGACTATGTCATTCATCTGCTCGATGGTACATCCGTCAGACATACCCGAAGATATATACAGTTTCTTGTTGCCCGGATTCTTGGAAAAATCCGACCTTTCAAGAGCCCTGTTGAAAAGGGCGAAAGAGGAACCCAGAACCCCGTCTATAGTCTCCCTGTTGTTCGCATAGAAGCGCCACTTGACAACCTCATCCGGAATAAGAAAGGTGGGTATGCCGAAGGACAACAAGCAGACCAAAAGTACTATCCATCTGTGGCTTTGGATTCCGGTGACGTATTTCAGATAAATGGTGTCCCTCTTTTTCAGAGGTTTGCATCCCGAAACAAAAACCGGCCTGTATTTCATTCTCTCAGGCAGAAAATCCAGCAGGGCCGGGATGAAAAAGAGTGAGACAGGAAGGGACAGTGTCAGGTTGATGACGATAACCCGGATGAAGTCGGTATAATTGAGTTTTACATCCTCGGGAAGCATCAGTACGGAGAGAAGTGCCGCTATGGTAGTCCCCACAGCCGGGAGCAGTTCACTGAAGTACCGCCTGTCACCGTACCTGATATAGTGATCCACCGTGATGATGGAGGCATCTATAATGATACCCATGGAGACGGTTATTCCGGCGAGAGTGTAGATATGAATCGGAAGCCCGCTGACTGCGTAGATGGCGACGGCGCTGAGTACATTGACGGCAAGGGTGATGACAATTGTCAGCAGATACTTCCATGACCGGTATGACAAAAGAACAAACAGCAGAAGAAGCGCGATACATAAACAAGTTCTAAAATAAATTTTTGAAAGTTCCTTATTGACCATTTCCGAAGAGTCGTAAGCCAGATGTGCCGAAATACCTTGCGGCAGAGCGGATATCACATCGGTCATCCTGTTCCTGACAGAAGAAGCCGTCCGCAGGAGATTTACATCAGAGACCACCGCAATGTTCATCGTCACGGCATTCAGACCATTCACCCTGAAATAGGAATCGGGAGTCACCTCATCAAAAGAGAAAGTGGCGATATCCGACAGATGATATATGCGTCCGGAAACAGTTGCTACAGGCATCCTGTCCATTCTTTCCTTCAGTCCAATGGAAAGACGTACTGGAAGTAGCTCATTGTCGGAGACCACATTACCTATCGGCATATCGGTCATCCACGCATCGAAGGCAGCCGCGATGTCGGCAGCGCTGATGCCCAGTGTCCGCGCCTGAAGTGCATCGAAGGTGACAGTCATCCTGTGAGGCACGACACCACTGAGAGTGACAGCATTTACTCCTTCGACGGCAGAAAGGGCTGGTGTTATTCTGTCTTCTATGTATGTGGATATTTCCTCACTGCTCACCCCCCCCTTGAATATGTATGACAGGGAGACTGACTTATCTGAAGATGAGGAAGATATGCGCGGATAGGTCACATCGTCGGGCAGACTGGGATACAGGCTTCTTATGGCAGATGAAATCTGCAGCCGTGCCGCATCCATATCAGTTCCACGGTCAAATTTCAGTTTTATCCTGCCGCTGCCGTTTTTTGAAACAGAATAGATATCATTGACACCGGAGATGCAGGAGAGCACTTTCTCCAGTCTGGATGTCACCTCCGCCTCCATCTCATCCGCAGTGGATTTTCTCATCTCATAACTGATCGAAACGGACCGTCCTCCGCTTTCCGGGAGGTACTGGATATTGAGTCGCGGTATCAATGCTATACCGATAACGGAGATGATGGCCATTATCAGTATCACTGATATGGGCGGGATGCCCATAAATCTGCCGTCTGGTCTCATAACTGTCATAGCCACCGGTTTTTATCCCTGTGCCTATATACGATGTAATAGAGAGCCGGAACGATGAACAGGCTGACCAGTGTACCCACAGTCATTCCTGATATCACCACCAGAGAGAGGGGATACTGAAGGTCATCCCCCACCGATCCCCTTGACAAGAAGGGAACCATCGCGAAGATGGTGGTAAGAGATGTCATAAGTATAGCCTTCACCCTCTGGGATGAGGCCTTGAAAATCGATGTTTCAAGTTCCTCTCCGGCACGTCTAAGCTTGTTGATGGTATCTATCTTGAGAATGGAGTCATTGATGACGATACCAGTAATGACAACAAGACCTATCAGGGTCATTATGTTGATGGTGACACCCACAGCCCAGACTGCGAGGAGTGAGAAAAAAATGTCGATAATGATTTCCGAAAGGATGATGGCAGGCTGTACCATAGACTCAAACTGGGATGCCAAAATAATGAACAGCAAGATGACTGACACCAGCAGCACCGCAGTCATCTCCTTAGAGAGTTCACGGCTGTCAAACCACGACCCGCAGAAACTGACATTATACTTCCCGTCCCCGAACACTGTCCTCCTTATGATATCCATAACCTCGGGAACATCCTTCGCATCGGGATTCAAGTCCAGAGGATAATAAATGCCTTCGGCACCGGACCGGACGGCATCGAAGTCTTCAATGAAGGACTGCCTGAGTATGACATCAAGAGGAATCTCCCTGCCGTCACTGCTCTCTACTGTGAGTCCGGAGAGTATCTGTTTGAGGGAGACATCATTCGTACCGACCACCACAGGCAGGGATGCTGCACCTTCGACCAGCGTCATAAGTCTGTGACTGTTCATCGCCCTCTTGAGAACTGCCTCAAGTGCAGCAGGAGTTATCGAATAGAGGGCCATCATTTCGGGATCGGACTCCAGAAGCACCTCTCGGCTGACAGGTATCGGAGGTATCAGCATTTCAGGAAAACGGGCATTGAGATTATTGGTTATCCTGCTGTAGAGTTCCCTGAAATCCTGAAGTTCGAGACGGCCGGAAGCTTGAATTCTGGCGGTGAGGACAGCCTTTCTGTCTGAGAACACCATATCGAAGACATTCTCTGAAGGGGATGTTTCATACTTGCAGCCGTTCCAATTATCTTTCAGAAACTTTGAAATCGCTTTCAGCGTTTTCTCCATCTTCACAGCCGAGCCGCACTTAATGTATATGGATGCTTCGGATATCTTTTCCGAGCCTTCCAAGAGGATGAACTGCTGGATGCCGGAGAAGGAATTTATGTAACGCCCCTCCCCGCCGAATTCGTCCTCTATCCGTTTTACCCTTCCGACATTCTCCTCCAATGAAATGTTTTCGTTCCAGTCGATGTCGATCACCGCATCCGTATGAGCCATCTCCGGCAGCCTCGACTTGGGCATATATGCGAACACAGCACCGGCTCCGATAAGGGAGATGACCAGAAGAACAACTGATACAGATGAGTGCCTCAGGGACTTTCCCAGCCATTGGTGATCCCATTTCTGAAGCAGTGCATTGAGGCGAATCTTCCCAGCATCCACAGAGGCCGGATCCTTCCCTCCATACCACAGGAAGAAATAAACCGGGACTATCAGGATCGTCACGAGATAAGAGCACATCAGCACTATGGTCATCGCCATCGCCTGATCATAGAACAGGTCGCCTGCCAGCCCGTTCATGAATACCAGAGGAATGAATACGGCGCAGGTGGTCAGTGAAGAACTGAACATCGGACCCATAACCGATGAAGTTCCCTCTATGACCGCCTCCTTCAGAATACCGCAGTTCTTCCATTTCATCGTTATGTTGTCCACGAGAATGATGGTATTGTCTGACATCATCCCTATACCCAGCAGGAGACCGGAGAGGGAGATTATATTTATGGATATGCCCAGAATGAAAAAGCCGAACAGGGAAAGCATCAGCGCAGTGGGGATGGTCAAAAACACCAGAACCGAAAGTTTTCCTCCACCGAGGAACAGGGAAATCACTATACATGCCAGCAGAACTGCTGCCAATATGTTCTTGAAGAGATTGTTAATAGAGTATTCCAACAGCTCCGACTGGTCCCGCGATATCATGAAGGACACATCAGGGAATTCCTCCGATATGTCGGACATGACTGTATTGACATTCTCCTTCAAATCGGACATTCTGGATTTAGCCTGTTTCATCACTGCCATGCATACTGACGGCATTCCATCGGAGCGTACCGTGCCGATACGCTCGGCAGTGCGTGTACTTACAGATGCGACGTCCCTAACCTGAATAATCCTGCCATTCTTCCTGATCCGGAGCGCTGCTATGTCATCAGCGGAACTGCTGACCGACTCGAAACGGACATCATAGCGCAGAAGTCCGTCAGTTATCGACAGGCTTCCCAGATGGACGTCAGACTCTTTGACGGCATTCTCGATCTCCGATATCGTCAGGCCGTACTGCCTCATCCTGTTCCGATCAGGAGTGATGAGAATCTCCTTAGTGACAATTCCGCTGATGTCCACCATCGACACCTGTTCAAGCTGTTCAAGCCTTTTGGAAACTATGTTTTCTACGAAAAGACTCAACTCTTCCATAGAGCCAGAACGGGAAGTTACATTTACATAGAACGCAGGCATATAGCTTATCCCAGACCTCCTCACTATCGGGCGGTCACAGGGAAGATTCGCCATACATCTGTCTATCTTTTCATTGACTTCTATGGTGTAGTACGAGAGGTTTGTCCCATAGTCAAAATCCATCCTTATCGTGCCGGACCCCAAAGATGATTCGCATTCAATGTTCTTCAACCCGTTGATCTGCATAAGCTCGCCCCTGAGCACCCTGAGGATGCCGTTCTCCATCTGGGACGGAGATGTATTCTCGGAACTGACCCTGACCATTATCGATGGGATATCCACTTCCGGAATCAGTGAAACCGGAAGTCGGAATATGCTGACCATACCGAGGGTCACCATCACGAGCATCAGCATCGTGACAGTAACCGGCCTGCGTATCAGATACTTTACCATCTATCGATTACTTATCCTTCAAGACCGCTTCAGAACGGTCGGCGAGATTGATGTTTCCCGATATTATGACCCTGTCCCCTTCCTTCAGGGAGGAGCCTCTGTCCTTGTTTCCCTCGACAGCATACTCATCGCTGTTGGAAAGGAGGATGTTCACATAAACCCAGTGGGCAAGCCCGTCCTCACCGAAAGTGAACAAGACTGTCATGTTATCACGGATGACCACCGCACTTCTCGGCACTACGAACATATCCGGCACATTCTTCTCCACCACGACTTTGACATTCATACCATCTATCAGTGTCCCGTCATTCTTCAGTTGTGCACATACGCTGATCTGCCCTTTCTCGTTCACCGAAGGATCCACGGATACAATCCTGCCCGAATGACATTTGTTCCCGTCAGCATAAGGGTGGATATCGACCGCAAGTCCCTTCTCTATCAACTTGTATTCGGATTCTATCACAGGGAAGCGCACCTGAAGCGTCGCATCGCTTATGATGCGGCACAAGGGTTCATTCCCCGGTCTGCCATATTTTTTCAGAGTCAGGCCGGATACCCTTCCGGAGATGGGGGAAATCAGATCAGCTTTTTTTAGTTCCAGTTCGGCCTTCCGGTATGCATCGGCAGCAGCACTGTACCCCGAACGTATCTTCGCCACAGACATAGCCCTTTCCGGGATGCCTGTGGTGTCCCCCACGGCATAACCCTGTCCCAGCAGAATGTCATATAGCTCCAGTTCGGCCTTCTTCACAGAGGTCATGGCAGAACTCAGTGAAAGTTCCAAATCCGTCTTGTCCAGTGAAGCGATCACTGTTCCGGCCCTAACATATTCTCCATCGGACACGTTAACGTCAGATATGACCCCGTCAGAAGAGAATTTCAGAGGTGCTTTGTCCAATGCTTCCAACGTGCCGTTGGAGACCACCTGCCTGTGAAAGTACCCTCTATGAAGTTCCATCACCTCGACCTTGTTCACCAAAGGCCTGTAATCCGACTTATCTGCATCACTGACGTCAGCGGGTTCTTCTCCGCAAGCCACCGGAATCAGTACAGCGGCCACCAAAAGATACGAGAACTTGTTATTCATGCTTCATTTCATCTTATCATCTCCATAAAATCAACTTCTATGTTCCGCTTTTCAGCAAAATCATACAAGGTGTAGCTCCTTATTGTATAGTAGTAGTTCCAAAAGTCATTCAGGTCTGTGACATATTTGGTCAAAGCCGCATCACTGTCCTTCTGTGCATCGACCATCTGGGTCACGGTGGCGGATCCATTCTTGAATTTCTCGACCATCAGATTGAACCTTTCACCGGCTATCTCGTATGCCTGTCCGGACACGAGACACTGAGAGCGCTGGTTGTTGAACTGCCCGACCAGCATGAACAACTGCCTGCGGTAATTGCTCTCATCTTGCTCCACCTGAGCCCGAACAACGTCCTGAGCAGCCTTCGCCTTCTGCACCTTTCCCTTCCCCAGCCCCCAGTCGAATATCGGGACACTGAAAGTCAGCCCCACGACTTCCTGATTGTCAAGGTTACGGTAAACCCCGGAGAATTCGGGATTCGTCTTTGAAAGGCCGAATTTGGCGCTGAAAGCCATAGTGAGTCCCCTGTCCGCCTTGGCCTTGGCCACATCACTCTCAGCCTGAAGCAGCGATATATCGTTTCCTATGAAGAATGTAGAGTTTTTAAGGGTCTTGTCATATACAGCATTATAATCCAGCTGGATGTCGGGAATCTCATCATCAATGACAGGCACTATCTCCATATCCTCGTTATATCCCAAAAGGGAGTTAAGGGCCATCTGCGCTTTCCTCACCTCCACCTCGTTCTCTCTGATGGAGAGACTGTCGGTCAGGACCTTGAGCCGGAGCTGGAGATACTCGTCCCTGGTGACACTGCCCAGTTCCAGACGCTCCTCTGCCAGAGAGCACATTCTCTTGGTATTGGCGAGATTGTTTCTTGATGTCTCCAATGTTCGTATGGCGAGGTATAAGTCGAAAAATGACTGGGCAGTCTTGAGAGATATCTTCTCCATGCTCTCCAGATAGGTTCTCTTACCTTTCTCATATTCCTTTGGCTCCACCAACTTGCTCCATTTGAAACTGTTGTATGAGAACAATGGCTGGCTGTAATATATCGTCACCGGCTGCGAATACCAGTTCATCGAGGCGTTTCCCCCGAACTGGTCTATTCTGGATAAATCCGAGTAGAGGCTCAATGTACCTCCCGTCAGACCGATGTTCTGCGACAACTTCAGACCGAGACTGTTCTGCAGCGACTCGGTCGCGACATATCTGAATGAACCGTCATCATAACTCTGCAGAAGTTTCAGTGATCTGTCATAATTCATCAGACCACCGTACAGAGAGAGAGACGGCAGACGGCTCGCCTGATAGGTTTTGTAGGCCCAATAGGTGGAGACGAATGAATGTCTGGCAGACAGCGCCTCCACGGACCGCTCACGCGCAGTGGAGACGGCCTGGGAGAGAGTCAGGCTCTGCTGTCCTTTTACAACACCTTCAGACGCCACCATCAGCAGCGAAACCATGATGAAGATTCTGGAAATATAGTGGTCAAGTATCATAAGTGTTTCATACTTTTCACATCCAAAGTTAACGTTTTACGGACAATCTTCCTAAAGATGTCACCACCAAACCTGTTTTCCGTTCTCCAAGGTGAAGATACGCTCCTCCTTACCCTTGGTCAGATCCCGGAGCAGAAGCAGAGCACCTTTGGGGATACGTTCATAGTATAATGTATTACTTTCAGCGGTCTGCCGCCCCAAAGACTTCCATTCTCCCCCCTTCCAATAGAATAATTCATATAAATCACCCGGACTGACATTATTATCATCATTCCTCGGAATGTATCTGATTCTTGAAACCGCTGTCGGCTTTCCGAAGTCCATCCCCACATATGTATTTTTCAATCCCTTCGGAGCATCGAAATAAGTCAGGGGATCACCGTCGAATACAGCGGACTTGCCTGTCTCCGGCTCATCAGGATAATAAGTCCCGTCTGTTCCGATTACGGCTCCCGTCACCCGGATTCCATCTTCGTAGAACTCAAGTTCAGCGATATTTCCGTTCGTACCGTCCGGAGCCAGATACCTCCAATACCTGTACGGACGGGTGGCTTTTACCACGGCTGAATCCGGCAGAATGGACCATCTTTTGATTTCATATACAGTTTCGGCATCGGAAAAGTCAGGTCTGTCCGAAGCCTGAAACCGCCCCCCTATCAGTCTGGACACATACAGGTGAATGCGGTATGATACGAAGAATTTCCTGTCCAGCCCGGCCCTTTCATACTCTTCCGATGCGACCAGAATTCTGGTGTCCCCATTTTCTTCCAGAATGAAAGGGTCGGCTACGGCTTTGATTCCATCGGAAGTGCAGCATACCGGAAGATAGGCGATGCCCCTACCTATATCCTTGAAAAGGTATTTCCTACCCGTTTTCTTCCCGAAACACACCGGAACCCACTTCTGATTGTCAAAAACCGCCAGATAGCAGGTACCTGAAAAACGACCGGCAGTCGCTTTGACTCTTACGTCGGATGTCCGCATGTATTCTCGTGTAACATCCTTGATGAAAGGATTCTGCATAAACTTGGGGACATGTCTCTCTCTCGACAGAATCTCTTTGATATCGCTGTCCACAGTATATGTTTTTCTATAAACCTTGGCCATCTTCTGCTCTACTTTGTGGAGCATTTCGGGATCCTGCTCACATCCTGCGAAAGACTTGGTCTTCCCGTTGTTCATCAGCAGTGCATTCCATGTATGATCCCACGAGCGGAACGGCCACTGAGGAGTGAAATCCACTGTCACAGGTATTCCGATGCTCCGCATATACAGAGCCGCTATTTCTGAAAAATCCATACATCGACCGAAAGGGAGGCGAGTCTTGAGAGACATTTTCCAGACAGCAGGACTCTCTGACGGGGTCTTGTCTGCATCGATTCTCTGCTTCAAATTCATATTCAGAGTCTGACAAGCCCAAAAGGCCGAATGGGCCATCTCTGACGAATTCTTGAACGTTTCCAATTTGATTATGACCGAACTGTCTATTCTGGCGGATATCGCTTTCCTCCAGCCATCCTCCGGAACATACCACTCGGATAATCTGTAGGGAAGGAGAAATTCGCAAAAATCATCAAACTCCAGATGACGCGCCCAACTTCCGTTCTCCCACAAATCAAAGGCTTCGTCTATGTTCCTGATAATAAAATCAGCGGTCAGAATCTCATAGTCCTTCCGTATTTCAAAACTACTGCGAGGAAACAGGTCGTTCAGGCGCTTCACTGCCTCCAAAAGAATTCTGGTATCCCTGAAGACATACTCTATCGGGATGGAGTTGATAACAGAATCAAGTTGGCGATGGTATTCCTCCACCATCGGCCCTGCATAGGATCTGTGACCCGGCATATTGGAAATAAGGAACACCGCAGCCCTATATTTCAAGCTGTCAGCATCACTCTCATAGTGTCTCAGCACTTTGTCCATCTCCGGCCTGAATTCTTTCGGAATCCCCGACAAAGCACTCCTTGATGAATGCCTGTCCATACATCCTGTCAAAAAAGCAGCCAACAGCGACAGACATATAACCTTCCTCAACGTCATAAGTTATACAGTTCTAATAATTTCCAAACAATATTCCCACGACATACTCTTCCGGGACAAATCCGAAATACCTGCTGTCCTTGGAATTCAGCACATTGTCCCCCATAAAGAAGTACCAGTTTTTCCGAAATATGTATTCGCTGCCTTCAGGAAGAGCACCTCCCTGCAGTTCATATTCCAGCACCCATCTGTAACGGTTCACCGCCATCGAATCCAAAACGATGGTCTCTCCTTTTCCGGGGATGACGACGGGACCCAGATCCCTGATGGTCCATCGGCCCTGTTCCCCGGCAAAAAAACCTGCCTTCAGACATCCACGTCCATCCAACACGCTGTCCGGGACTTCCGTCATCATCATCTCGTTCCCGAACATGGACGCAGATATGTGCCCTCCCGGAATTCCGGACAAATAACCATTGCTGATAATGACAGTATCTCCAGGCAGTCCCACGCACCGCTTCACGAGGACTTCATTTATTCGGAATCCAACAGTTCCCCAATGGTCAGGATAGGGATTATTGATGACTGCCACATCCCCCCTTCTCATCCGCCGTATTCCGGGCAGCCTGAAACATTCGAGCCTGCCTTCCGTAAAATCGAAGTTCGTATAAATCCGTCCTCCCAAGAGAATCTTGTTCACGTACACCTGCTCACCGTCATCAAGGGTAGGGTTCATCGAACATCCAGACACCGTAAATCTGTCGCAGATGCAGACCCTCACCATCACATAAGACACGAACAGGACAGTGATGGTTATTACTGCGATACATAGAATATCAATAATCCTGTTTCCTGACGGATGTTTCATTTCTCAAAATATTTGAAAGGCTGTCAGTCAACATCCTGCATTCCTCATGCAGATTCACCATAGCCATGTTTCGGGGATTCACCGGCATATTCAGTATATAGTCCCCGAGATTTTTCGCCCGGACCGTCATCCCATTTTTATGGTAGAGCCTCATCGTCCTCATCAATGGGTACAGCCTCGAAGGAATCATATAGTGCGCGGTATCGTACTGCCGGAACGCCTCCCCATAATCCCCCCTGTCCTCCGCATTCCTTCCGAGCATAACGTGAAACATCGGGTCGGCTGAGATCGCACAACCCAGTTTCAACAGCGAATCACTTTCCTCATACCAGCCGCATTCACGATAATGCCGCGCGGAAGAGAAGTAAGAAGAATAAAGTCTGAAAGCATCCTTTACATCAATATGACAGACCGTGACACACACGACCACAGCACAGCTGATTAGAAGAGTTATCGATTTTCCTGATTTGGTCCAGTCATTTTCCAAGATGATGCCGAAAATCAGAATGAGAAGCATCACGCAGAAACTCCTTATCGAAAAAGGGTACGAAAAGAAAGCAAATACAGCCCACGCCGCCAGACCAGGAGTGAATACACTATCCCTCCATCCGGCTATGATTATGACGATTAGTGCTGAAATGAACACAAACATCACCGGAAAACCTCTTTCTATTCCGATTTTCAGGTATTCGTTGAATGCGAACTGGGGACTCCCGGCCACCTGCATCTCCAGCTCCTTCTCTATCCTCCCTTCATCCTCCCTGAAAAAACGCTCCTGTGTTCTGCCATAAACACCCAGAACAGTCCCTTCGCCTGTCCCTCTGACAGGGCATTCCTTCAGCGCGAGCAGTTCCATCTTCCATATATGCAGCCTTCCCCGTGCCGACTGCGCTTTGAACTGAAATACCATAATGCACAGCACTATTACCGCTGCTGCCGCAGCAATGCCCATCCACCGATGATTCTTCACCTTCTTGAATGCATCAGAAAGTAGTGCAGCCCTGATTCCGAGCGTCAGGACGAGAGCCAGCCACGCTGCCCTGCTCTGAGTGCCGGGAAGCACGATGAATCCGAGAGCGAGCGAAACGGCGCAGATAACAGTCATCGCCCTGTGAATCCAATCGACGGTACCGCATCCCGCCCGGGAACCAATGCTCTTCCCCCCACCGAAAACACGGCTCAGAAGATAAGTTCCAGTCACCGCCATACAGACTGCGAGACAGCCTCCGAGAGGACCGGAATTTTGGAAACCACCTGTCATCTGGCAGAGATGATGATTGAATCTTTGAAATCCGATTACTTGAAGAAGAGCCATAATGGACTGGAAAGCACACAAAAAGGCTGCTGCACCTACACACAACAGCCTTGCATAGTATTTTGTCTCCCTTGTATCAGAAGTCTGTGTCACTTTGGTCTATATGTCTTATCCTATTCTCGTATAACTTCTTCAGTCCTGGTATCAAAACAGGATTACCTATCACGCATATTTTACCATCTTCATCCAGCAGGAATGAATGAAGGTTTTCGGATTCAGGGATAAAGGGATTGAGCTCTTCGAACTGATGCCCGCTATCAATGAAAACGTCGAAAGGGAATTTTTTGGAACGTATCAGATTTGGAAGGGTGAAGGAGTCCGCCCGCCCCGGCGCTATAACGAATATCACCCGAAGAGTGTCCCCATAAGACTTAGCGAATTTATAATAGTCGGGGAAATGGCTTATCTTACATGGAGAGCAGACCAATGAATCCACATACCTCACATATCTGAATCCGTCATTTTCGAACGATACCATATCGGCTCCTACAGAGTCAATGCCCCGAATGCACTGCATATCGGTCGGAAACGACACTTCCCTACCGTACATCTTCTTCATATCATGCCTAACAAAAATGGTATGACAGGACATCATGGTCGATACCATAAGTATCACGGCAGTCAGTCTTTTAATACTATCCAAGTGCATATCTGGTGAAAATTTTCTTATACGCAAAAAATACAATCAAATAACTTGCTGTCAGTATTCGTATCTGTAGATTTTCTCATTCTCGGAATCCAATGCATAGATGACATGCTTTGAAGAGTCAAAACAGAAATCGGTCGCCGGATGCGGAAGATTCACCTTCAACTTCGGTTCCCCATACCAGTCAAAGAATAATATAGAATAATCCTTGGACTTTTCACTAAACAGAAATGCACACAGTGTGTCATCAGATGACTGGCTGAAAAAAAATTGCCTCTCCTTATGGTGTCTATTACAATATTTCTCTGCCTCATGTACCGAAACAACTTCCCGACCCACTATCACCGTCTTCGAGAAATTGTTGTCCAAAGCCACAAAATTGATGACATTTGTCGAGATGCTGGCATCCACGAATATTCTATTCTCCTCATTATATGCAGGATACCCGGAAAGGAGATTAAAGTAGGGATATCTGTTAGTAGAAACTTCGATGCCATTAAGTTTAGTGAACGCATCTACCTTTTTCAATATCGTCCCTACATACACTTCTCTCTCATTCTTTAATTCATCACTAGAAATGGTGCGACAAAAAGATGTGGAATCATCAAGAATCATCCATAAACCAGAGTAAGCGCTGGTTGACGGTAAAGGTCTGGATTCGGCGACAGTTTCATTTCTAATCAGCGACTGAGATACATTCCACCTTACTATCTCTTTTCTTCCATTACTAAATTCCAACATGATAGAATGTCCACTATAAAAAATTCTAGCGTAATTCATATAGAAGGTTTTCAACAATTCAGATGGACCATTTCCGATTTTGAAAAAGCTGCCAAGGCACGAGAAATCAGAAACATCATAAACATACACAACCTGCTCATTCTTATGGGTTGACACCATGAGGAGAGAATCCTTAATAGTCATACTGAGCACATTATAGTTGCCAATGTGCAACTCAATCTCCTCGCTACTCTTTACTGATTTCTCTTCCGGGAAATCAGTGATGAAAGTGAAATTATCAAGGACAAGCTTGCTCGTGTCGTCCACGACATCACCACACGACACGAACAAGCATATCGATAGCATTATTGCTAAAAGTCGATTCATGACCACGCAGGGCACCTAGAGTGAACGCACCACCAATAATCAGTACCATTAACGAATTGGCATGTGTAACAATCTCTTACCATACGACCTTGTGACTCGTGGGTGCGCCAAAAACACACTTCCATAGTCATCTCTTCTTCCGCCAATGCCTCCACATTTTCATCAAAGATCCCGTCGGATTTGTTGCATGATAAGATGCCGACTACCAACAGAGATGCAGCGACTACTGCAGCGGACGCGATGGCCAATAATTTCTTTTTCATAAAATAAATGACTTTTTTGTTAATAACTTCCGCACACAACCGATTATGTGCGTTGAAAATTCCAGTGCAAATCAAAAAAAAAAAATGATTTCCAAATTTTCTAGAATTCTTTCTCGATTTTCCCATACTTGCCAATGCGTTCCTGACAACTCCCCATAAATCATATCAAATGACTAAGATTATAGCGGACCAGCCTTTCTTCGGATCGTTCAACACAGTAAAGATATTTATTTTTTGAGTCAAAAGCTATTTTACTGATATCCTCCGAGACTCGAATATCGTACTTAAAATTACCATTCCAATCAAATATTTGAATTGAAGTACCTTGACACCCACTTATCAATTTTTCAAAAGGAACACCCTTGTAGGTAACAATTATAAAACCAGAAGAGGCAGCTGCTTCTTCAAAATACTGAATAGAATTCATATCCAGCATTCGTTTGCTGTTACTACTCCATTTCCGAAAATCAGTATTGACTGCAATAGACTGAGCCTCTCCCGATGACGTATCAAAAAGATTGATTTGCGGTAGACAAAGCATAATTTCAGCGACTTTTCCAGACTCTTCGTTTCGAACAAATATACTACTTAAATATGTCATATATCTTCTATCGGCGATCTCACTGTCATACAAAAATGTATTCAACACTTCACCTTGGCTGCCAATAGTTTTTTTAACTAATCGTCCGGATTCCTCTGATAAAACGAAGTGTCGGCATTCAGGTAAAGGCGTCCATTGCATAATAGTACTTGATGGTAATGTATCATGGTGTGCATAAACAATGTGCCCGGATTGAAGAGTTTCAGCGACATCAATAGCATATGTCTCCTCTAAAAAGCCATTCGTCTGAAAATTCAAGTTTGACTCTACTGAATTAGTTATTATTACATAGGGATCCAATATCTCCTCAGGACCTCTTCCCTTACGGGCAAAAGAGCCCAGATATTGTAAAGAATTAGAGGAATACGCACTAAAATGATAGCCATCATCATCAATCACCCATTTCTGAAGAACGATGATTGTATCACAAAATATACGAATACTTTGATACTGTTCCATTTCTTTCGTAATAATACAATGAGACGTATCTGCAACAAGTGATACAACTTTCTCGGGCTTCACCAAATTCACTGAAACATTATCCAAAATGCCCTTTCCTCGACAACATGACAAAAGAAGAAGAGAAAGAAACAATATCAGCGATTCCCTTAAATAATTTTTCATACTGTCCCAATTAAAACAATTTCTGTAAGTACTTTCAACGGCACATTACAATTGATGCGTTATTATTAACAAGTCAGTTAATTGACTCAAGTTTCGCACTTGCGAAACTTGAGTTAACACATTACCAATTATCTACATACACAATGCACGTATATCTCCCGAAAGCTTATAAATCTTATCGCACTCACTACATTTTGGGAAACTATAGTGTCCCGAACGCTTACTCTTGTCACATTGAACCGAGCTAGAATATCCGCATTCATCATTTGCAAGAGCCTCCACATTTTCATCAAAGATCCCGTCGGATTTGTTGCAGGATAAGATGCCGACTACCAACAGAGATGCAGCGACCACTGCAGCGGACGCGATGGCCAATAATTTCTTTTTCATAAAATAAATGACTTTTTTGTTAATAACTTCCGCACACAACCGATTATGTGCGTTGAAAATTCCAGTGCAAATCAAAAAAAAAAAAATGATTTCCAAATTTTCTAGAATTCTTTCTCGATTTTCCCATACTTGCCAATGCGTTCCTGACAACTCCCCATAAATCATCTCAAATGACTAAGATTATAGCGGACCAGCCTTTCTTCTGATCGTTCAACACAGTAAAGGTATTTATTTTTTGAGTCAAAAGCTATTTTACTTATATCCTCCGAAACTTGAATATCGTACTTAAAATTTATTACTTTTGTCATACAAACCTTGGGGCAGTGAACCACTCTGCAAATCTAAGGTTTGCAAAAAGAACATATGCCTACCATATTCATCATATTCGGTTTTGTCTTCAAGTTTTACTCAGATGACCATGAGCCTATTCATGTTCATGTTATGAAAGACAGAAGCGAAGCCAAGTATAATGTCGAGCCTGAGGTTACTCAAGTATTCAATCATGGATTCAAGAAACATGAAATTTCCTTGATTGAAGGTATTATTGAAGAAAACGTCGATGTAATCAGGGCCCGTTGGAAGGAATACTTTAAAATCAGCTAGATATGCAGAAATTTATCGATAAGGTTTGGGTTGATGGAACCAACGTATATGCCCGCACAAAAGACGGGCTTGAAGCCTCATATCCATTTGCCCGATGGAAGGGATTCCGTTCAGCTTCCGAGAACCAGCTCAAGGATTTCTTTCTCTCCTATACAGGAATACATTGGCCGCAGCTTGATGAAGATCTCAGTTTTGAAGGTATGTTTCATTCATCCGGTCTGTGCGACCGTACTGAAAGCGAAGATTCTGTCTGCTATATCCCCGCCTGATTTTTTATCTTGATGACAGCGATATTCAGCATCAGCTGTGCCGCATAGTAGGT
>DCIQ01000135.1:17623-34062 GCA_002317435.1 Bacteroidales bacterium UBA1722
CCGGCCTGAGGGACGGGTCCCACGAAGGAGCGGTATGCGATGATGGAATCGGAGCAGATGAACAGCAGGGCGCCGAGGATGAAGCACCAGTGGTTTTCCCTGCATTGGATAACCGATGAGACACCCATCGTTCCTATCAGGAGGACATACACCGTGACAGCGATTTTCAGAGAGGGTGTATCCACACAGGAGAGCACATACATCCCGAACCAAACCATATATGCGACCAGCATCAGGGACGACACCGCTCTGACAGCACTCCTGAATCCGGATATGCCCCCCTTGGGAAAATACCTCACGAATGATATCGTATAGAAAATCTGCGCGACAGCGAAGGACGCTATCTGAAGTATAAAGGCGTTCTGTCCCATCGGCCCTCCTTTCCACTCCCCGAACACATCCCCCAGCATCGAAAAGAATAACGCTGACATACATAACCGGACAGTGGATTTCACGGAACGGTCTCCCCGACCCATAATCGGCAGCGCCAGGAACAGAATCAGCGACGGCAATATCTTGAATATCGAACATATCCAGGCCGGTTGATGCCTCCCTATAAAAAAGTAAAGCAGAGCAGCTGCCAAGAACAATATGACTGTAGTCTTTTTCATATTCCTCATTCAAAAACCGGCCGTCTCCGGCCCGGCTCATATTTTCAGAAACTCGAGAAATGCCTCCACATCCAGAGCATACCCCATAGTGCGCACGACGGTGCCGTCGGGAGTCATCAGCACATAGAAAGGCTGGGCGGCCACTCCGAATACGGTCTGCGCATAGTGGGAATTGATCTTACCCAATGTCTTGAGGACTTTTCCCTTATCAGTCGTCACCCAGTCGGAACTGTCCACAGTGAGTTTGTCGTCCGTATAGAGGGCGCAGATAACGAAGTCATCCCGCAACACTGCGAGCACCCGCTCATCGCTCCATACCCGCGATTCCATCTCGCGGCAGTTCACACAGCCGTGTCCGGTGAAATCGATGAACACCGGCTTCCCCGTTCGGGCACCATAGGCAAGCGCCTCGTCCAGATCGAAGAATCCACGAAGGCCGAGAGGCAGTTCCAGAAATTCACTGTACCGGCCGTGTCCCGGTTCGAGGTCACCCGAAATGCTCTCCGACGCCGTCCCCGCCACAGAAGGTGACACGTTCTCCCCGATGACGAAGTCCTGAGTCTCCATCGGAGGCAGGTAGCCTGACAGAGCCTTCAGCGGAGCCCCCCACATCCCCGGTATCATATAAACCACGAATGTGAAGTCGATGATGGCCAGCACCAGTCTGCCCACACCGATGTATTTCACTTCCGAGTCATATTTGAATTTCAGTTTTCCGAGCAGATAGAATCCAAGCAGGGTGAATACCGTTATCCATACAGCGAGATACACTTCCCTGTCCAGAATTCCCCAATGATATACCTGATCGGCTGTAGAGAGGAATTTGAGCCCGAGCGCGAGCTCGACGAATCCGAGCACCACCTTCACCGTGTTCAGCCACCCGCCGCTCCGTGGGAGCTTCTTCATCATCCCCGGGAACATCGCGAATATCACGAAAGGAAGCGAGAACGCCACCGAGAAGGCCAGCATCGTCACCATCGGAACCCAGAACTCTCCGGAAACGGATTTGATCAGAACGGTGCCGACTATAGGGCCGGTGCAGGAGAAGGAGACCAGCACCAGGGTGAGGGCCAGGAAGAAAACCCCTCCGAGCCCCTTTTTCTTATCCACCTGCGCGTCACTGTCGTTCTGGAGTCTGGAAGGAAGGACGATTTCGAACGCTCCGAAGAACGAAGCGGCGAAAGCCATAAAAATCAGGAAGAAGAGAATGTTCGGCAGCCAGTGTGTGGCTATCCAGTTGAATATGTCAGCCGTCACCGCATCTCCGCCGATGACCCTGGTCAGCAGGATGATCACCGCGATGGGGACAGTGTAGAGCAGGACGATGAACAGACCGTACATAAGGGCGCGGAACCTATTGCGCGAAGCGCTGTAATCACCCTTCATGAAGAAACTCACCGTCATCGGGATAATCGGGAAGACGCACGGGGTGAGCAGCGCCGCCAGCCCCCAGAGGACCGCCGCGAGAATCATCCCCCAGATGGAAGCGTCCCCCTTTTCCTGTACATCGCCGGAGGTTTCGCCTGCGGCAATACGGGCGTCCGAGTCAGCGGACCCGCTTTCCACGATGGTATCCGCAGAGGATGCCGATACCGCCGGAGCCGCTCCAGGGACGAGAACGACTTCGAATTCCACTTCATCCGGCGGGACACAGTTGGAATCATTGCAGGCCATCCACTCGACCGTAATCCGGGCGGAACCTGCGGAATGGCCGCATCTGACCATCCAGGTGAAAGTGACTTCCTTCTCCCAATAGCCTATTTCCATCCCGAACATGGCATCATCATATCTGACAGGAGGAACCGAGGGAACGATATCCCCTTCGAACGACGCCCCCCCCGGGAGGGAGCATGTGATAACTGTAGGATTCGGCCCGCCCTCGTACGGACCGAAGTCATAGATATGCCATCCGTCGGGTATCTCGGCCGTCAGAGTTATGGTGCATACGCCCTCCCCGGCAGGTGCCGATGATGCTTTCCAGCTGACCTGCTGCGCCTGAATCCCGACGGAAACAAGAAGGGACGGAAGAAATGCGAGAATATGTTTCAATATGCTCATGGTTTTGAAAAAATTCGTGCCTGCCGTCACCAAATCAGTGATGCGGTCCGATACGGCAGGAATGGCATCACCGTAACGGCAAAGGTATACCAAAATCTGACAAAACAACTCTCTTCGACGGTGCCTCTCCCGAAAAAACACGTAGAGGCTGTCAATCATTTTTGAAATCCTGTCCTTCATATGATATTCGCAGTGGAGTTTACATCCGAAATCAGTACATTTGCGGACATTATCACCACCACATATTATGAACAGACGCACTTTTTTGAAATCCACGGCCGCATCCGCGGCGTTGCTGTCACTGAAAAGTTCCGGGGACCTATATGCCAAAGGAACGAAAGACCCTAAGGCCGGCAAGGTCTGGAAAGGATGGACGCCCGGACATTTTCAGGCACATTTCATCTATACCGGGGTTTGCGAATCCATTTTTATGATATTCCCCGACGGGACCACGATGCTGCTGGACTGCGGTGATCACGATGCCATCGGACGTGGAGAAAAGGCCGTACCCGTATTGCCGCACAGCGGCAGACATGCGGGGGAATGGGTCGCCAGATATGTAGAAAGAGTGAACCCCAACGGGAAGGACGTGGATTATATGATGCTCTCCCACTACCACAGCGACCACGGCGGATGTACGGAATTCTATGCATCCAAGGAGATTCGGGACGGAAAGGAATATGTCCTGAGCGGCTTCAGCCAGGCCGCGGAATTCCTGCACTTCCATAAAGCCATCGACAGGGCCTGGCCCACCTTCGACGATCCGCTGCCCATGAAGGATGATTTCGACTCCGGAGCGGTGGGGTGCATCAGACAGTTCTACGAATACGCCACCCGGCATCAGGGACTGGAGGTGGAGAAGTTCCGTCTCGGGGCCACTGACCAGATAAGGCTTCTGAAGGATGCGGCGCGCTATCCCGGATTCAAGGTCCGGAATATCTGCGCCAACGGGCGGATCTGCGCCGAAGACGGCACAGTCACCGACCTTTATGCCGAACGGATCAGGAGAGAGCATCTGACCGGTGTAAACGAGAACGGACTGAGCCTCGGGATGGTATTTTCCTACGGGCCGTTCAGATTCTTCACGGCAGGAGATTTCTCAGACGGATGGAAACTTGAGGACGGTACGGAATTCAAGGTGGAGGATGCCATCGCCGACGTCTGCGGAAGGGCGGACGTGGCCAAGATAAATCACCACGGGCACCATTCGATGAGCCGCAGGCTCATAGCCGCCCTCAGGTCGAAAGTGTACGTCAGCTGCGTATGGGACCAGCTCCATACCACCTCCGACGTGTGTGACCTGATGTCAGACAGGAGCATCTATCCCGGAGAGAGATACATCTGTCCCGGTCTGATGCCGGCCAGACGCAGATTCGAAGACGAAGGAAAAGAATGGATGAAAGATGTACCGGAATCCGCCTACGAGGGGAGCCATATCATTCTCGACGTCGAACCCGGCGGTCGTGACTATTCCCTGAGTTTTGTCGATGCTAAAGACGAGTCCATGACTGTCAAAAGCGTAATGAAATTCAAAACCGGCGCATAGTTTCTCATAGCACTCCTCCCCCGGTCATCCGGATGAAAAAATGGTATTTCCCCCGAAATGTGCTAAATTCGCGGCCGAAAAGAAAAATCGGTTGATTATGAACAAACGGATATCAGAAAACGTCTGGTACATAGGTACCGACGACACTACCATAGACATATTCGAAAGTCAGTATCCTGTGCCGGACGGGATGTCATACAATTCCTATCTCATACTGGACGAAAAGACAGCCATTCTGGACACGGCGGACATGAGAAAAGCCGACGAGTGGCAGGCCAATCTCACAAAAGCCCTTGACGGCAGGCAGCCCGACTATCTGGTGGTCCATCACATGGAACCGGACCATTCGGCCCTTATCGCCAGGGTGCTCGAGACATATCCGGCTCTCACCATAGTTACCGGCAGGAAGGCCGTCCCGATGCTTTCCCAATTCTTCGCGGCGACCCCTTTCGAAGGCAGAGTGACGGCAGTAAAGGAAGGTGACATACTCGAACTGGGAAGTCACAGACTCCGTTTTATCGATGCGCCGATGGTACACTGGCCCGAAGTCACAGTTTCATTTGACGAAACCGACGGTGCCCTCTACAGCGCGGACGGTTTCGGAAAATTCGGATCCCTCGCCCATACCGGATTCTACGCATCACAGGATCCGAACTGGAAAGACGAGGCCAGAAGATACTACATAAACATAGTGGGAAAATACGGTGTCCCCGTACAGAATCTCCTGAAGAAGGCCGCCACGCTCCCCATCAAATCCATCAGACCCCTCCACGGTCCGATTATAGATGACGACCTGGCCGGATATATCAGTCTGTACGACACCTGGAGCAGTTACAGACCCGAAAGCGACGGCATCCTCATAGCCTGCGCATCCATCCACGGAGGCACTATGGAAGCGGCCCGGAAACTGGCTGAAATCCTCCGCGCCACAGGAGACAGAGATGTAAAAATCACCGACCTGTGCAGGAGTGAGATATCCGCGAACGTGGCCGATGCCTTCAAATACGGCACCACAGTCCTCGCGGCGGCATCCTACGACGGAGGTCTCTTCTCGCCGATGTACGATTTCCTCCACCGCCTCCAGATAAAGGCCTGGTCGAACAGGAAGGTCGCCATCATCGAGAACGGTTCCTGGGCTCCCAGCGCCGCCCGCTGTATGAAAGAGATGCTCACCGGGATGAAGGGCATCGAGATCACCGAGCCGGTAATCACCATCCGCAGCCGGATGAAAGACACCGACGTCGAAGCGTTGGAAGTTCTGGCGAAGGCACTCTGACAGAGCGGATGACCCCGGAAGAGAAAAAATTCATCACGGAACACGAGACCTGCGATACGGCCTCCATCCTGCTGGGTGCGTCGAAATATCCTGGCATCGATATTCCCAAGGTGGTCTCCTGCATCGAAGCCAGAAGGAAGATCAGGACCAAAATCCCCTCGTGGTATGCGGAACCGGCTCTCGAATTTCCATTTCCTCTGGCTCTTGAGCAGTGTTCCTCCGAAGCCACGGCCATATACAAGAGAAGATTCATACGCGAAGGAGACACTGTCGCCGACCTCACGGCGGGCCTCGGGGTGGACTCATACTTCCTGGCCGGGAAGGCCTCTTCAGTGGAATGTTACGAGCACAACCCGGTATTGGCGGAAGCCACGCGGCATAATCTCCACCTCCTTCACACCGACAACGTCACCCTCCACCACGGAGACAGCCACACCCTCCTGCAGGGCGACGGCCGCTACGACCTCATCTATGCCGACCCGGACCGCCGTTCCGCCGCCGGACGGCGCATCTATTCGGTCCGCGACTGCGAACCTGACATCTATGCCATAAAGAACGAGCTCTTCCGCCACACCGGGCGGATTCTGCTGAAGCTCTCCCCGATGGCCGACATCTCCGCCGCCACCGCCCTCTTCCCCGAGACCTCCCGGATCCACATAGTCTCCGTGGACGACGAGTGCAAGGAGGTGCTCCTCCTTCTGGAAAGCGGGTTCAGCGGGGAACCGGTCATCACCGCCGCTGACTTGCATATTGCCGAAGGCGAGAATAATAATATAGCCTCCGGCAATATCATCGGAACCGTTATGGAAGGGAGCGTCAGCGGAGAACGGGAGGCGGTGTGCCCTACCCTCCCTCCGGAAGAGGCGGAGGGGATGAGAGGAGGGTACCTGTATGAACCCGGCAGGGCCGCAGTCAAGGCCGGAATGTTCAAGACTGTCGGGCAGCGCCACCACCTGCAGAAAATCAGCGCCAACGTGCATCTCTATTTCTCCGCGGAGATGGAGACATCGTTCCCCGGCCGGATTTTCCATATCGAAGAGGTCCTTCCATTCAGCGGGAAGGCACTCAAAAGCCTCCGCACCATCTGCCCTGCGGCATCAGTGACGGCGAAGGATTTCCCCCTCACATCGGACGAACTGCGCATACGGGCAGGGGTGAAGGAAGACGAAAGGTATCACATATTCGCTTTCAGAGTGAGGGACGGAAAGAAGGTGATGGTCATCTGCCGACGGGTGAAAGCCTAATCCTTGAAATTCACCAGATAAAGTTTCTCGACGGCACGGGTCATCGCCGTATAGAGCCATTTCAGGTCATCCAGAGTGTATTCCCCGTTCCAGAAGGGATTGTCGATGAAGACACACCGCCACTGCCCTCCCTGGGATTTGTGGCAAGTGATGGCCGAAGCGTATTTTATCTGCAGGGCATTGTAATACGGGTCCTCCCGGACGGCATCATTCCGCTTCTTCTTGGTGGGCAGATCACCGTAATCGGCATAAACGCCCTCATACAGCGCCTGCTGCATCTCCTGAGACAGCGAAGCGCTTTCGGAAGTCAGCGTATCCAGAATTATCTTGGCATCCAGCTCCACGTCCCCATAATCGGGAAAAGAGAGTGTGGCCTGTGCGAAATGGAGTCCGTAACGCTCTTCGTGATTTCTTATCCGCACAAGCTCGGCGATATCTCCGTTGGCGATGAAGTCGAGTTCCGGAATCTCCTCCAGGAACTGATAGCAATTCTTCACCACCATCAGACGGTCTCCCCGGGAGAGCTGTTCCTCCCTGTTCAAGACAGTCCCTCGAATGCCGGCGTTATATCTGTTGGCCCGCTTGTTCGAACGGCACAGGACCACGGTCTCCTCTATGCCGTATTTCGAAATGGCATCGTCCAGCGCCTCCAGCAGTTCCCCGCCCTTTATCTTCTCGATATCGGAGAAACCTTCCGTCTCGAGCGGAGGGAGGGAACCTGTCTCTTCCTTCATTATGGAAACCCTCAGCCTCGTGGCATTATAAAGGATGCCCGACACCCGGGCCTGACGCACCACATCAGTCATCTTCACCACCTGAACCGGACCGAACCCCGACATATACCCCTCATCGAGAGCAGGCGAACGCTCCGACATTATGGGCGGAAGCTGGGCATCATCCCCGATGAAGATTATCTTGTTGTCCGAATTCGAACGGACATAATCCATCAGATCTTCCAGCAGATTTCCGGAGCCGAATGCAGAAGAATCGGCGGCGACGTTTATGAGGGATGCCTCATCAACTATGAATACACAGTCACGCAGCTTATTGATATCGAGGCTGAACACTCCGACACCTCCGTTCATCGATTTCTGACGGTATATCTGCTTGTGGATGGTATGAGCCTTGGCTCCGGTATAGGTGGAAAGCACTTTCGCCGATCTTCCTGTCGGTGCCATAAGGCAATATTTCCTTTCGAAGGAAGAGAGCACCTTCACGAAGGCGGCCATCGCCGATGTCTTCCCTGTCCCCGCATACCCCTTGACTATCAGAGTATCCCCGTCATCCGAGCACATGAAGGAAGAAAGCGTCCTGAATAACGTCTCCTGTCCCGGTGTCGGGGTGAAGGCGAACTCCGAAAGCAGTGATTCATATAGGAAATCGGCGACCGCCATATCCGGATTACTTGTTCTTGAAGAATACCGACATCAGCAGGAGAGGATATATCTCCACACGTCCGAGCAGCATCTCTACAGTTAGGATTATCTTCGCCAGACCGCTGCACTGACCGTAATTCGCCATAGAGCCGTAATGCCCGAAAGCAGGTCCTATATTTCCGATGGATGCGATGGAAGAGGTGAACGAGTCCTGAAGATTCATTCCGGTCGCGGAAAGAGCCAGAGCCGAAAGCATCGCTATCAGAAGATACAACGCTATATAGACCGTCACGGAGACCGAAGCGTCCGAATCTATTATCTGATTTCCCACGCGGATGGGGATTACGGCATTCGGGTGGAGCTGCCTGTTCACCTGCACTTTCAGAGACTTGATGAAAATCCACACCCTGTCCGCCTTCAGTCCTCCGGTGGTAGAACCTGCACAGGCACCCATAACGGAGAGGAGAATCAGCACCAATATGGAGAACGCCGGCCATACTGACGTATCCGCGGTGGCGAACCCGGAGCTGGTGCTGACCGATATCACCTGGAACGCAGCCTTGCGGAACGAGTCCCCCCAGGAGACGACATTGCCGCCTGCGGCTATCAGATTGATTGAGATGGTCACGGTGGAGATGGCCAGTACCAATATGTAGAACCTGATTACCGGATTCCGGAAAATCCGTCCCGAACGCTTGACCACCATGGCATATACCAGTCCGAAATGCAGTCCCGATATCAGCATGAAAATCATCGAGACCAATTCTATGGATAAAGAACCGTATGCGGCGACAGACGTGTTCTTGATGCTGAATCCTCCGGTAGCGGTTATGCTCATCGAATGATTCAATGCATCGAAGGCAGGCATGCCGGCCAACATCAGCGAGATGAACGTAGTCACGAAAATGCCCATATACACCGAAATTATGACCTTCAGTGAATTTCTGGTCTTAAACCTGTAATTATCCTTCGAAAGGCTGGATATCTCCATCTTGAACATCTTCATCCGGAAAGTACTCATCGCAGGAAGCACTATCAGCATAAATGCGACTACGCCCAGACCGCCGAGAAAATGGGAAGCGGAGCGATAAAACAGCAGACCGGCGGGCAGCGCCTCCACGTCGGACAGGATGGTGCTTCCCGTGGTGGTGAAACCCGAAACGGACTCGAACCAGGCGTTCACTATAGAGAATTCCTCCCCCCAGAGAAGGTACGGAAAAGTCCCGAAGATACACGTCAGCAGCCAGGACAGGGAAGTAATGGCAAAACCGTCTTTCAGGGAGATGTCCTCGGAACTTCTGACGAATATGAGCGGGAAGAGACCCACCATCAGGGTGACAAGAGAACTGATCAGCAGCGCGGAAAAGGACGAATCCGCACCGTTCAGAGCCGACACCAGCACCGACATGAACATAATGGCCGATTCGAAGGAAAGGGCCATCCCGACATATTTTGATATCAGCTTATAATTCATCTGTATTCCTGAAAGAATTCCTGCTGTTAAGATGCTTGTTTTCTTCCACTATTTCCTGCACCATCTCATTTATCTCCTGTATCTGGTCGCCTCCCTTTTCGAACGAGACATTATAGATTCTGTTGAACTCCTTGTAGTCCTTCAGACCCGCATGGATTTTCATCAGGGGAGAAAGCACGAAGATGTTCAGGAAATATACGAACAGGAGCACTATCAGTATCGATGCGCTGATGGCCAGCACGGCCGGCATTATGGAACGGTAATACCTGTCATTCAGTTCATCATAGTTCGAGCTCAGGATATCCTGCGAAAGCGATGAGAGAGTCTGGAGATATCCCTTCAACTTCAGATATATGGTCTCCACGCTCTCCTTGTACCAACTCACCTTGTCGGAATACTCTTCGAACCACATGTCCTCGACTCCGCCGACCACCTGCATATAGGCGGCATAGGCGTATCTGACGGAATCCACATAATGGTTTTCGGAGTCCACGGTTATATTCGAACTGATGAGGGACACATAGTTCCGGAACTGTTCATCTATCATATTCGCATCATTCACCCTCTTCAGTATGGTATCGTCATTCTTGAGGATATCCTGATTGAACCCCTCGCAAAGTTCGATGAGGTCATTCGAACTGTTGATACACTCCACGTTCTTCGCGATGAAAGTAGAGACATAGTCACTCATCCTCGAGAACTCCAGATATGCCACACCGGCCGAGAGAAGGAGCAGAACACTGATGACGACGGCCGCAAGATATACTTTTTCGCGGATGCTGTTGGCCAGATTCAGTCTGAAATTCATATCAACCCTATTTTAATGATGACTTAAATCTGTGCGGTGAACACTTCCTCCGCGGAACCGGTCAGCCAGATATCAGTATATGGTGCCCTGGATGAAGGACGGAATTCCACGAAAAGGTCATCCCGATTCGTTCTCACGTGACATTTCACGAGACCGTCATCTGCAGAGGTGAACACCGGAGCATTCACTCCATAACGGATATAGGTGGCGATGGCAGCAGCGATGACTCCAGTTCCGCAAGCCAGTGTCTCACCTTCGACACCTTTTTCGTATGTCCTGACCCGCAGCACATCATTCTGTATCTCCGCCCAGTTGACATTGGTCCCCACGGGTGAAAACGAAGGATCATACCGCCATCTGGGGCCTTCTTCCGCCAGATTCAGCTTCTCTATCCCTGACATCGAAGAAAGAACCAGATGCGGACATCCCGTATTCATATAAAGACCTTCCCAGAAAGGTTCCACCAGATGCACGTCATTCATTTTCAGTCTCACCTGCGAGCGGCGCCCGTCAGCCGACAGGACCTCCCCGGAATGAATGCCGTCCGGTGCTTCGAACACGAACCTGCCGTCCCCGCTCCGTGGACTGATACCGCGGGAAGCGGCGAAGGATATCACACAACGCCCCCCGTTTCCGCACATCATCCCCGAAGATCCGTCCGAATTATAATATTTCATCGAGAAATCATATTGGGAACTCCTGTCGAAAATGATCAGTCCGTCCGCCCCGATTCCGAAACGGCGGTCACACAGACGGCGGATTTCATCCTCCGTGAAAACCGCATTCCCGCCCCGTCCGTCTATCACGACGAAATCATTTCCTGCTCCCTGATACTTATATACCTCCATTTTATTTCGAGTTGTTGTGTTGACATAACAGTTCATACATATCCTTCCCCACCCTGAAGGATGCGCCCGGACCTCCCATAAGAGACCTCATCTCGGCATAATCCCTCTTCATGGCGTCCCTGGCCGACGTGTCGGTGGTAAGCCGCACCATTTCCTCCGCCAGCGCCTGCGGGGTACATTCATCCTGAATCCACTCATTGAAGATTTTCCTGCCGAGAATCATAACGGCCAGCGAGATGGTGGTTATCCTGATCACATGTCTGGCGATCCAGATGGAGATGGCGCTGCCGCCATAGCACACCAGCTGGGGTGTATCCAGCATAGCGGCCTCCAGAGACGCTGTTCCCGAAGAGATGACAGCCGCATCCGAATGCCTGAGCACCGAATAGGTGTCTCCCTTTATAAGAGTGATATTCGGATGAGTGCCGTACTTTTCATCTTCTATGGAAGGAGCGGCGGCCACCAGGAACTGGTATCTTCCGGGATATTCCCTTTCCAGGATATCCGCCATCTCTTTCATCCTGGGAAGCAGAAAATCTATCTCCATTTTCCTGCTTCCGGGCAGAAGGGCTATGGCAGTCTTGTCCGGAAGACCGTATTTCTTCAGAAATTCATCGCGTGTCTGCGCCGCATTCGGATCGGCATTCATCCTGTCGAAGAGAGGATTTCCGAAATATCTGGCCGGCAGCCCCTTTTTCTCGAAGAACGGGACTTCGAAAGGGAATATGATATAGAGCATATCCAGATATTTCTTCATCTGCCTGACGCGGGATTCCTTCCAGGCCCACACCTTCGGGGAGATATAATAGAATACCTTCATACCGTGCCGCTTGGCGAACTTCGCCATCTTGAGGTTGAATCCGGGATAGTCTATCAGTATCAGAACATCAGGACGATAGGAAAGTATATCCTGACGGCAGATTTTCATATTATCACTTATCTTGTCGAGTTTTCTGAGCACTTCGACGAAACCGAGCACAGCCGTATCCTTGAAATGCCTTACCATCGTTCCTCCCACTTCAGCCATCAGATCACCGCCCCAGAAGCGGAATTCGCATTCCGGGTCCGCTTCCTTCAGCCCGCGCATCAGATTGGAGCCGTGCATGTCGCCGGAAGCCTCACCTGCTATGATATAATATTTCATGTTTCCAATTGTACTGTCTGCTGTCCGGCACTATTCTCCGGTGATCAGATCCTTCCAGTTGTCTTCGATATTCATTTTCTCGCGATAATCGGTAGTATCCACCCGCAGAGGCACCACCGTGACATATCCGTCCAGAGCCAGTCTGTGGTCACCGTCCCCTCCTTCGGGTTCGAGATCTTCAAACGTTCCCGACATCCAGAGGTGTTCACCGTATTCGACGCTGTACCGTTTCGAATACTCCCTTATCCATCTGCCCCTGCCCCGGCGTGCGGTCCTGATTCCTTTCACCGAGGAAGCAGGCATATCGGGGAAATTTATATTCAGATACGTATCGGGGCTTATCCGATAGGTCCCGTCGAACAGTTTCGAGAGAATCTTTCTGCCATATTCCTCCACGGCACTCATATCACACTGTTCATCGTGGGTGCAGACGGAGAAGCCTACGGACGGGACACCGTACAGGGTGCCTTCGGCACAAGCGCCCAACGTTCCCGAATAGATGGCCGCCACGGAGCAGTTCGAACCGATGTTCACACCGGAGAACACGAAGTCGGGCATATCCGATTCCTCATACCTGAACATATCGTTCAGGCCGGCTTTCACGCACGAGACGGGAGTTCCGCTGAACGACCACCAGTCTATACCGTCTTCCTTTCCCATATGTTTCATATAGAGAGGCTGTTCGAGGGAAAGTGCGGCGGACATGCCGGACTGGACCCGCGCGGGAGCCACCACGGTGACGTCACCGAATTCCTTCAGCATATCGGCGAAGACTCTGATGCCACGGGAATCGACACCGTCGTCATTGGTCAGCAGGAATCTGGGATTTTTCTTCATTTTAACCTCATTAGTCCTATGCAAAGATAAGCAGTTTCAAATAAAATAATTACATTTGCACGATTTTTAAGTCGTCCCCCACAGAAGGGGCTGACTTGAAGCATTTGACAGAAAACTAGTTTAACTTTTTTAATAATCACAAAAATGGCAAAAGTAAAAGTTGGTATCAACGGATTCGGCCGCATCGGTCGTATGGTTTTCCGTGCAGCAGTTGAAAACTTCAACAATGACATCGTAGTAGTAGGTATCAATGACCTCCTCGATCCCGATTATCTGGCATACATGCTCAAGTATGATTCAGTACACGGACAGTTCAACCACGAAATCAAGGTTGACGGTAACTATATGATCGTTGACGGTAACAAGATTCAGGTTTTCGCTGAAAAGGATCCCGCTAACATCACTTGGGGTGCCCTCGACGTAGACGTAGTAGTGGAATCGACCGGTTTCTTCCTCACTGAAGAACTCGCTTCAGCCCACCTGAAAGCCGGTGCCAAGAAGGTCATCATGTCCGCTCCTTCGAAAGACGCCACTCCCATGTTCGTTTACGGTGTGAACCACGAGACCTATGCCGGTCAGAAGATCATCTCAAACGCTTCCTGCACCACCAACTGTCTGGCTCCCATCTCCAAGGTTCTGAACGACAAGTTCGGTATCGTTCGCGGTCTCATGACTACGGTACACGCTGCCACAGCTACCCAGAAGACCGTTGACGGTCCTTCTAAGAAAGACTGGAGAGGCGGTCGCGGTATCCTCGAAAACATCATCCCTTCATCTACAGGTGCTGCCAAGGCTGTAGGTAAAGTTCTCCCCGTCCTGAACGGCAAGCTTACCGGTATGAGCCTCCGCGTTCCCACTTCTGACGTAAGTTTCGTTGACCTTACCTGCGAACTCGCCAAGCCCGCCAATTATGATGAGATTTGCGCTGCCATGAAGGCCGCTTCAGAAGGCGAACTCAAAGGCGTTCTCGGATACACCGACGAAGCAGTCGTATCCACCGACTTCCGTAACGATGCCCGCACTTCCATCTTCGACGTCAAGGCCGGTATCCAGCTCGATCCCACCTTCGTTAAGGTTTGCGCATGGTACGATAACGAATGGGGTTACTCTAACAAAGTCCTCGAAATGGCCAAGGTTATCAGCAAGTAATTCTGACACCACCATAACTGAAAGGAGCGGCCGCTGCGCCGCTCTTTTTTTATCTTGACTTATTCCCGCCGGCAGATGGAACTTACGAAAACCTACAATATGTCACCGGTGACGACCATTGTACAGTATTGGAAAAGATTTAGTAAATTTGAATTCTCCATTTATCCCGTAAGGAAATATTACAGTAACACATACACATATACGAAACAAATGAAATTCCTACTCCATTCCATTCTGACGCTGCTGGCCGTGATGACAGCGGCAGCCTGCTCTTCAAACCGGACATCCTCTGACATCCCTCTCCCCGAGCATCCCCGGCCCGACTTCGAACGTGCCGGGTTCATAAACCTGAACGGCACCTGGGACTTCACCTTCGACGAGAGCAAGGCGGCGGAAGGGAATTACGACCTCAAGATAAATGTTCCCTTCCCCTGGGGATCCGAACTGTCCGGTGTAGAAGACGCAGGCGATATCGCCTGGTACTCGCGGAAAATAAACGTCCCCGCTTCGTGGAAGGGAAAGAGGGTATTCATGATTATAGGGGCCTCGGACTGGATGACCACCGCTTCCATCGACGGCCGCGAACTCGGCAGCCACTGCGGCGGCTATGTTCCGTTCGAATTCGAACTTACCGATGCAGTGAACTTCGGAGGTGAGAATACCGTCACCATAAAGGCGGATGACACTCCGTCGGATGCCCACCTCTATGGCAAGCAGGGATACGGTAACGCCCGCGGTATCTGGCAGACCGTCTATCTGGAAGCCCGCGGACCGGAGTACATCAGCAGCCTGCACTTCTCCCCCGACATCGATGCATCGAAAGTGGGTGTGGAAGTGAAAGTGGAAGGCACCCTTCCCGAAGGGGCGCAGATATCCCTTGAATTCAGGAACGGGGAATATCCCGCAGTCACCGTCCCGGCTCCGGAGAATACCGTAATGTTCGACGTGGCACTTCCGGACCAGCATCTCTGGGACCTCGACGACCCTTATCTGTATGAAGTCACCGCCTCCATCGTATGTGACGGTACCGTCACCGATGCCGTGAACAGTTATTTCGGCCAGAGAAAGATAGGCACGATGCAGATGCCCGGTCAGGACTACAAGTACATCTCTCTGAACAATAAGCCGCTGTACCTTCAGCTGTGCCTCGATCAGAGCTACACCCCCGACGGATTCTACACCTTCCCGTCGGACGAGTTCATGAAGAACGAGATAATGATATCAAAGGCTCTTGGCCTCAACGGCAATAGGGTCCACATCAAGGTGGAAGTGCCCCGCAAACTCTACTGGGCCGACCGGCTCGGACTGCTGATAATGGCCGACACCCCGAACTTCTGGGGCGAGCCGGTGCCGGAAGCCAGGGAAGACTGGGAGAACTGTATGAGGGCACAGGTGGAAAGAGACTTCAACCATCCCTCCATCTTCGCCTGGGTGAACTTCAACGAGACCTGGGGACTCTTCACCGGAGAAGGTGATGACAGGGAGTATCTCCCCGAGACACAGGAATGGGTCCGCAGCATGTACCTGCTCACCAAATCCCTCGACCCCACCCGTCTGGTGGAGGACAATTCCGCCTGTAACCACGACCACGTCCAGACCGACATCAACTCATGGCATCTGTATAAGGCAGGTTACAAATGGGAGGAAACCGTCACCAATTATGCGGAAAAGGATTTCCCCGGCAGCAATTATAACTACATAGGTGCCAATGTCGAAGGCGACGAACCTGTGATCAACAGCGAATGCGGAAACGTATGGGGATACGAAGGGAGCGCAGGCGACTGCGACTACACCTGGGACTATCACGAGATGATGAACTCCTTCCACCGGCACCTAAAAATCGGCGGGTGGCTCTACACCGAGCACCACGACGTCATCAACGAGTGGAACGGGTACGTCAGATACGACCGCAGCCCGAAAGTGGACGGACTGGATGAATTCATCCCCGGGATGGGGGTGAAGGACTTCCACAGCTACTATTATATCGTCCCCGAAAATGAAGTATGTACGGATATTGCCGCAGGCGGCAATACCTCCGTAAAGCTCTATTCATCCTTCACCACCGACG
>DCIQ01000135.1:34119-50022 GCA_002317435.1 Bacteroidales bacterium UBA1722
TTCTGGGGATGGAATGACCTCGGGGAGAGAGTTGAGTACGATCAGGAAAGCGTTCCGGTGGATTTCAAACCTTATGAACTCGCCCCCGTCACGGACAGGAAGATACAGGCTCCATCGGAAAACGGGCTGTATGTTCTGTCGTATGTGCTCATAAACGATACCCGCGATATCCTCAGCCGGAATTTCTCACTGTTCGTCGTAAAGGACGCACCCGCCATGGAAGGTGTCGTGACATTCTCTCCCGATTCGTTCATCTCCCAGTCCTGGAGCCGGGAACAGCTGAACGTCCTCGGAGGGCTGAAAGTGAACGGCTTCGGCAGCGGGTATTTCGAATATGAAGTGACCGTGCCCGAAGGTGCGGAGAACAGGGATGCCGAACTGTTGTTCGAGGCTTCCGCCAAGCAGCTTTTCGGGAAGGACGTTCAGGACGGCACGAAGGTGGAAGGCGACTTCATGCTCGGAGGCGGCACATTCGATCCCTGCAAGAACGGCAATGCCTATGCCATGACCGACACCCGCATCTGGAGTTCTTCAGTACAAGTGTCCGTGAACGGGCAGGATCTCGGCACATTCCCGCTGGAGGATGATCCTGCGGACCACCGCGGAGCGCTCTCCTGGCATTCCCAGCCGCGAGAACGCAGGATGTTCGAGGCCGGTTCGTACGGATATCTCATAAAGGCACCCATCCCCGCAGGGACACTGAAGGGAGGGGAAAAGGCTGTCATCCGCTTCACCGTACCGGAAAGTGCATCCGGAAAGACTTCCGGCGGACTGGCCATCTACGGCAGGAACTTCGGAAGATATCCGCTGGATCCCAGCATCGTGCTGAAATAGCAAGGGACACATTACCGCCTGCGGTATCCATATATGTCCACTATCACTTTCCGTGAATCTCACGAAAATGGATAGTGGACATTGTTTATGGACCGGTACGCCCCGCCTGCAGCCCCTCCGGGAACTGCTGTTACCGCTGAAGCGAAAGTCCCCGGATAATCTGCAGGCGGGGCTTTCTGAAGAGTGTTCCGCTAAATTACTTTTCTGGGATTACTAAGGTCTGTATTCAGAACGCTATGGTACTCATATATGCCAGAAATTCATCTACTGTCTTGAACTTCGTCACGTGGGCTGTTTCCGGAATGGTTTTCACCATATTCTGTGTTCTGCTCACTGAATCCAGCATTATCTTGATATCTTCAGGGACGTTAGTAAGGCTCACGACATAATTCCTGTCTGAAGATTTCTTCACGAACAAATTGTAGAACTCATCCATAAAACTTCTGGTAGAAAATTTGACGTTCTGAAAATCTATCAACACTTCATTATCGCCACAATTTTCAATGAACAACTTCAAATCATTCGCACGGGCCCTTGACTTCAGGTCTGATGAAAGTATCCTGGTAATATCTATTGTTCTCATAAACTACTGCTATTCTATATATTTGACATAATTGAAATCTGGAGAATGTATTTGACACGTAATTTCGGACACGATTGCCACGTAAAAATGAACACTTGAAGTCCATCAGCGAAGGTAGTTATTTTTCTTTGTTTCGTTTCCACGAAAGGTCCTCCCTGCCGTCCCTCCGGAGGACTTTCGCTTCAGCGGTAACAGCAGTTCTCCGGAGGGACGGCAGGGAGGACCGTACCAAGACTAAGGCATTTACGTTTCGAAATCGTCAAGCCAATGGCGATATCGTGCAGTCAGGCTTAGGAAAACAGGAAATCTACCTCCGATTGACCAGAATGACACCGGCGACGGCAGACACCATCCCGATTATCTGGAGGAGATTCAGGGTCTCCTGCCCCATAAGATAAACCCCGATGGCTGACACGAGTGGGATCAGCGCTGTGAATACCGCCGCACGGGTGATGCCCAGATTCTTTATGCACTCTATGTATAATGAGAAAGCGACACAGGAGCAAAAGGCGGCGAGAATAAAAAGAGGTACCAGAATATCGCGTGTGAAGAACCCGGAGGCGTCGAAACTTCCGCTGTCGAATATCAGGAACAGCGGCAGGAAGTACAGGGCGGCGATAAGGAACTGACAGGTAGCTATCGTATAGCTGTTATAGGCCGAAAGTTTCCTGACACAGGCGGCATACCCCAGAGAGCCCAGAACAGCCATGAACAGCAGGCCTATCCCCCACCAGTATTCAGAAGTAATGGCACCGTCCTTCAGCACCATCAGCACCACTCCGGGAACGGTCAGAACCATTCCGAATACGGCATGAAGTTTCATCCGGGTATGGAACATAAACCTGTCCATCAGCATCGCGAACACCGGATAGGAGCACACTATCACAGAAACGAGTGTCGGCGAACCGGTATATTTCATGCCGAATGTCTCCCCTATGAAATAGATGAACGGTTCGAAAAAGGCCATCAGGAAAAACCACTTGAGATCCCTTCGGGCGGGCAGCCGGAACTTTCTCAAAGAAAGGGAAAACACTACCAATATAATGGCTGCGATACCCATCCTGAAGAACACCAGCGTAAAGACCGGAACATCCGCCAGAAGCAGTTCATTGGTCCACATAAATGAGAGGCCCCACAATGTGACGGCCACCATCATTATTATGTACGAGAAAATGTTCCTATTGGTCATATATCGGGAACTTATCTATCGAATTTCAGCCTTTTGGCCGACACCCGACCGGTCTCAGCACCATTACGGACGCTCAAGGTGCCGTTCACGAACACACTGTCCACGCTCCAGGAGAACTCTGTCCCCTCCAGCGGAGACCAGCCGCACTTATATGCTATATTATCCTGCGATACGGTATATTTCTTCCTGCGGAGCAGCACCAGATCAGCCTGATACCCCTTTCTGACATACCCGCGACCGGACACATCGAAACAGTCCGCAGGAGCGTGGCACATCATCCTCACCACCTGCTCCCGGGGGAAACACCCTTTTTCGGAAAGTTCCATCATCATCTGGAGCGAATGCTGTACCAGCGGCAGCCCCGAAGGGGCGTGCATATAATCCGCCTCCTTCTCGGAAAGGAGATGAGGGGCATGGTCCGTGGCCACGGCGTTCACCCGTGAGGAAGCCACGGCATCGATGATGGCCATCCTGTCACGCAGAGTCTTGATGGCGGGGTTACATTTCATCCGGGACCCGAAAGTATCGTACATCGTATCGTCGAACCACATATAATGCACGCACACCTCCGAAGTAATCCGTCCGTCGGTCAGATTTGCTGCCGCGGAGAGCATCTCCAGTTCCTCCGCGGTGCTTACGTGGAGCACGTGCAGGCGGGTACCGTATTTCACGGCGGCGGCGATGGCCAGCGAAGTGGACAACATACAGGCCTCCCGGCTCCTGATTATAGGATGTGCGCTGAAAGGGATATTGCCTCCGGCAATATATGCTGCCAGATTCGCCCGGATTATCTCCTCCTTCTCGCAATGGGTGGCCACCGGCATCGGAGATTCGCGGAAGATGGACTCCAGCGTGGCGGTATCGTCCACCAGCATATTCCCGGTGGATGAACCCATAAACACCTTCACTCCGCAGATGCGGGTGGGGTCCGCACGTCGGATTTCGCCCGTATTGCCGTTTACGGCACCAAGATAAAAGGAATAGTTCACGCTGCTGACCTCGGCTGCACGGGAATATTTGGCCTCAAGAGCATCCAGCGTACACACGGGGGGAGCATTGTTCGGCATATCCATAAAGGATGTCACGCCTCCCAGGAGGGCGGCGGCACTTTCGCTGGCGATGTCCCCCTTGTGAGTGGCTCCGGGTTCGCGGAAATGGACCTGATCGTCTATAACTCCTGGAATCAGAAGCATCCCGTCCGCATCGACGACCTTCTCCACTATACCTGTCAAATCTGCATCGGGACAGGGAGCCGCGAACACATCACGTATCACCTCACCGTCGATCAGCACGGAACCGGGTACGGAACGTCCCTCATTGACGATTACGGCGTTACGGATGAGAGTCTTCATTATTTCTTATCGGAAGCGGAAACCGGCAGAATCTTCCTGAATCTGAGTTTGGCCACACCGGTGAACGCTTCCCCGAAAATGGATGAACTCATTTTGGAAATGCCTTCCACACGGTCCGTGAAGACAATGGGAACTTCCTTTATCTTGAAACCGAGCTTCCAGGCATTATATTTCATTTCTATCTGGAATCCGTACCCTTTCATGCGGATATTGTCCAGATCTATGGTTCTCAGTACCTTCGCCGTATAGCACACGAATCCGGCAGTGGTGTCGGAGATGTTCATCCACAACATGGCACGGACATAATAGGATGCCCCATACGACATCAGGACGCGCTTGAGGGGCCAGTCCCTTACGCCGATGCCCTTACAATACCGTGACCCGATGGACATGTCCGCACCTTCGGCACAAGCCTTATAAAGCCTTATGAGGTCGTCCGGATTATGGGAGAAATCGGCATCCATCTCGAAGATATACTCATAGCCATGGTCCAGAGCCCACCTGAAACCGGCCTTATAGGCAGTACCGAGCCCCTGTTTACCCTCTCTTTCCAGAATAAAGAGAGAATCGCCGTACTCCGCCATAAGGTCGCGGACGATGGCTGCAGTCCCGTCCGGGGAGCCGTCATCCACTACCAATATATGAAAATCACCTTCAAGAGAACGGACATATCGGATCATTTTTCCGATGTTCTCCTTCTCGTTATAAGTGGGAATGATTACTACCTTGCCAGCATTCATAACCATAACAATTATTTGGCATAAGCGACGGAGCGGGTCTCCCTGATGACGGTTATCTTCACCTGTCCGGGATATACCATCTCATCCTGTATCTTCTTGGCTATCTCGTTCGAGAGAACCTCGGATTCGGCATCAGAAACCTGATCGGCACCAACTATCACACGGAGTTCGCGTCCGGCCTGAATGGCGTAAGTCTTGGTGACACCCGGATGGGCGAGAGCGATGCCTTCCATATCTTTCAGACGTTTGATATAGGATTCGATCACTTCCCTACGGGCACCGGGACGGGCACCGGAGATGGCGTCAGCCACCAGAACCAAGGGTGAGATGAGAGACGTCATCTCGATCTCTTCATGATGGGCACCGATGGCATTGCATATCTCGGGCTTCTCCTTGCACTTCTCGGCGAGCTGCATACCCAAAATGGCGTGGGGCAGTTCCGAATTCTCTTCAGATACTTTACCTATATCATGGAGCAGACCGGCCCTCTTGGCCGCCTTGGGATTCAGACCGAGTTCGGAAGCCATGGTAGCGCTTATATTGGCCACTTCCCTGGCGTGTTGGAGAAGATTCTGACCGTATGATGAACGGTATTTCATCCTTCCCACCATTCTGACGAGTTCGACGTTCAGACCATGTATTCCCAGATCTATGCAGGTCCTTTTACCTGTCTCCATTATCTCGTCCTCCAGCTGCTTCTGGACTTTGGCGACCACTTCTTCGATGCGGGCCGGATGGATACGGCCGTCGGTCACAAGCTGATGGAGGGCCAGACGGGCCACCTCCCTGCGGACAGGATCGAAGGCGGAGAGCAGAATGGCTTCGGGTGTATCATCCACCACTATCTCGACACCCGTGGCAGCCTCAAGGGCCCTGATATTACGTCCTTCACGACCGATGATCCTTCCCTTTATCTCGTCACTCTCTATATTGAACACCGTTACGGCGTTTTCGATGGCAGTCTCAGGAGCCACTCTCTGGATGGTATTGATCACGATCCGCTTGGCTTCCTTGGAAGCATTCAGACGGGCTTCGTCCATCACGTCGTTTATATAACTCATGGCCTGGGTACGGGCCTCATCCTTCATGGCCTGGATGAGTTGTTCCTTAGCCTGCGAAGCGGACATGCCGGCGATGTTCTCTATCTTGTCAAGCGCTTCCTGACGGAGTTTCTCATATTCCTCCTTCTTACGCGAAGCGGCTTCGGTCTGAGCCTTGAGATGCTCCCTCTGGGCATCCGCCTCCTTGATTTTCTTCTGGAGTTCGGAATTCTGCTGGTTCATCTGCATCTCGCGCTGCTTGAGCTTGTTCTCAGTCTGCTGGATAGCGGAATTCTTCTCGTTGATATACTGTTCGTGTTCACTCTTGAGCTGAAGGAATTTCTCCTTGGCCTGGAAAATCTTGTCATTCTTGATTCTTTCGGCCTCTTTCTCCGCATTGCGGATGATCTCCGAACTGTGTTTCTTCCTTATGGAGTTCTGCACCAATACACTGACTACGGCAGTGACCGCTACAGAAATGATAAATGTGATGATAATAATAATTGATGTGCTCATATCGGCATATTTAATTTGGTCTAAAAGTATGATCTTCTATAAAACCGAACCGATAATATCCATTGAAAAAAGCCGCCAGAAAACCTGTTTACAAAAAATCTTAATGAATTAAGATTTGGGCTCCGGCTACGGACTCCGACTTCCAACGTCCCGCGAACGGAATCCCCCGAAGGGTCACCCAGGCCTGTCGTCATCCACCGGTCACCCGGTTATGTTTAAAGTGTTGATTTTCGCAAAGAGAAATCTGACGGCTGGAGTTTATTTGACGTCATTCTTTATATAATCGTCAATCTGACTGTCCAAAAACTGTATTTCCCGAATCAAGTTCCCCGAGACGTCTCTCTTCTTTTCTCTGAAAAACCAAACCAGACACTGGAGCGCCGCTGTCGCCAGATGGTCGAAAGAATCGTTGAATTTCAGTCTGCCCAAGTCCTGCATCCTGGCATTCAATGTGTTGCAAGCCTTGCGGACCAGTTCTTCATCTTCCGGAGTTATAGTGAAACTATACTTGCGACCGGCTATCTCCACATTCACCTTCACCGTATTGTCTGTCTTCTCAGCCATATCTCTCCTGTTTTCAGTCATCGTTCAACAATGCCATGCACTTGTCTATCTGCTTCACCAGCCTGCCGATTTTTCTCTTGGCATCCGTCACGTCATCAGAGGAAGACTTGAATGCTTCCATCAATTGGATATTATCTAATCTCTGTTCTAGTTCCTTTATTCTGCTATTATATTTATCTATTTTATTTTCAGCCTCCCGCAGTTTCGAGGAAAGTTCGGCATTGACCGCTTTCTGGGTTTCATACCTCTGAATCAGAATTTCTATTTTCCTCTTCAGGGAAGTCAACGCCGCCTTGTAACTTTCTTCCATACTGCAAGCATACTTTTCGCAAATATAAAATCTTTTGACCAAAAAACAGCAGTATCGGCCAAAAGATTCAATTTCCGCACTTGAGAAACTCGAGTCAGCTTACAAGTTCCAGGGCGATTCTCTGCCTGCGCAGATCCACATCCACCACCCTGACCTTCACATGCTGATGAATCCCCAGCACTTCCGAAGGAGAAGATATACGTCTGCCGTTACCCATCCTGGAGATGTGAATAAGCCCGTTCTGCTTGATGCCGAAATCCACGAACGCCCCGAAATCGGTTATATTGGTGACTATGCCAGGCAGTTCCATCCCGGTCTTCAAATCTTCGATGGTACGGATGTCATCGCTGAATTCCAGCACCTGGAAGGAGGCTCTCGGATCCCTGCCAGGCCGGGCAAGTTCCTGAAGGATATCGTTCAGAGTGGGAAGCCCCACCTCGTCGGTAATATATTTCTTCAGGTCTATGGCCCCTCTGACTTTTTCATCCCGGATAAGATCCGGTACGGTAACCCCCGCGTCCGCGGCCATCTTGCCTACTATGGAATATCTTTCGGGATGTACGGCGGTGTTATCCAGCGGATCGGCAGCGTCGTGGATTCTCAGGAACCCGGCGCACTGCTCGAACACCTTGTCACCCAACCGTTTGACTTTAAGCAATTCCTTTCTCGAAGAAAAAGGTCCGTTGGCCGTTCTGTACTCCACTATATTCTGGGCGATGGCGGGACCGATGCCGGACACGTAACTCAAGAGATGTTTGCTGGCGGTATTGAGGTTCACCCCCACCGAGTTCACACAGTTCTCCACCACCCCGTCGAGACTCTCCTTCAGGAGATTCTGGTCCACATCATGCTGGTACTGCCCCACCCCTATCGATTTGGGGTCTATCTTCACAAGTTCAGCCAGAGGGTCCATTATCCTCCTCCCGATGGACACAGCCCCGCGGACCGTGACATCGTAGTCGGGAAATTCCTCCCGCGCCAGAGGGGATGCCGAATAGACCGAAGCACCGTCCTCGCTCACCGAATATACTTTTACGCCTTCCGGCAATGCCAGTTTCTTGACGAAAGCATCCGTCTCCCGCCCGGCGGTTCCATTGCCTATGGCAATAATCTCTATCTTATAGGCCTCCACCATCGCCGAAATCTTTTTCATCGCCTGGGTGCGTTCATTCTGCGGAGGATGAGGGTAAATGGTCTCGTTATGCAGAAGGACCCCCTGAGCGTCGAGGCAGACCACTTTGCACCCGGTTCTGAAACCGGGGTCGATAGCCAGCACCCGTTTCTGTCCAAGAGGGGGAGCCATAAGGAGCTGCTTCAGATTCTCACCGAAGAGGCGGATGGAGTCCAAATCGGCCTTCTCCTTGGCGGACCTGAGCGTCTCGTTCTCTATGGAAGGGTGCAGGAGCCGCTTGTATGAATCCTCCACGGCATAATCAAGCTGAAGGGCCGCCTCTTTCGACGGATGTCCTTTTCCACGAAGCACAAGGGAGTAAATTTCATCCATCCTGCGGTCAGCATCCACGTCCACCCTTACGCTCAGAATGCCTTCGGAAGCCCCGCGCAGCATAGCCAATACCCGATGGGACGGCGCCTTGGCAAGATTCTCCGAAAAATCGAACCAGCTGCGGAATTTCTGGACTTCATCCGCCTCGGGATCCTTTCCCTTGGCCAGACGGACCGCTATCCGCCCGTATTTGGCATAACTGTTCCTCAAAGATGTCCTCACGGGAGCGGATTCGGAAATCCACTCTGCCATAATGTCGCGGGCACCTTCCAGCGCCGCCTCCGCATCGGGGACATCCCCGCCGAGAAATTTGCGGGCCTCGTCCGCGGGGGATGCGCATCTGCACGCGAAGATGGCTTCCGCCAGAGGTTCCAGCCCCTTCTCCCTGGCGACGGACGCCTTGGTCTTCCGCTTGGGACGGAAAGGAAGATAAAGGTCCTCCAGTTCTCTGGAATCTATGCAACCTTCTATCTGTGAACGGAGTTCGTCAGTGAGCTTCCCCTGTTCCCCAATCGACTGCAGAATCGATTTCTTTCTCTTCTCAAGTTCCAGGAAACGGAGCCAGTGATATTTCACCTCGGACACCTGAGTATCGTCCAGAGCCCCTGTCCTCTCCTTCCTGTAGCGGGAGATGAAAGGGACCGTCGCACCTTCCTCGAAAAGTTCCACACAATGTTCCACCTGCCACGGCGCTACGGACAGCGCGGCACTGATACTGTCGATATAAATCTTTTCCATATAGTTTCTTACTCCTGTGTAACGTCACGCAGACGGTTCCTGTATGATGTAAAAATCTTCGATTTGGAGACGAAACCGACATACTTCCTCCCGGCATCCAGCACCGGAAGATTCCAAGCGCCGGTAGCCTCGAATTTCGCCATCACCGCATCCATCCTCTCATCTTCAAGCACGAAATCGGGGGCCATACTCATCAGTTCATATACGTGGACCGAGTCATATTTCTCCCGGTCGAACATTATGGAACGGATATCATCGAGGGAGATGAAGCCCTGGAAAACGCCGTTCTCATCCAGCACCGGAAAGAGATTTCTCCTGGACTTCGTGATAGCCCCGACCAGATCACCGAGGGTCGCTTCCATCCTTACGGGGATGAAATCAGTCTCCACCAGCGAAGATATGTGCAGCAGAGTAAGTACGGCGGAGTCGCTGTCGTGTGTCAGCAGTTCCCCCCTTCTCGCCAGACGCTTGGAATATATTGAATACGGTTCGAATATGCGGATTACCCCGAAAGCCACCAATGAAGTGATAATCAGAGGCATCAACAATTCATACCCCCCTGTGATCTCCGCTATCAGGAAAATGGCGGTCATAGGCGCCTGCATGACTCCGGCCATCAGACCGGCCATCCCCACCAGCGCGAAGTTCGCCTCCGGCAATGTATGGATTCCCGTCAGATTTATGAATCTGGCGACCAGAAACCCTGCGATCCCGCCCACTATCAGCGTAGGACCGAACGTTCCGCCAACACCGCCTCCGGCATTCGTGAATGACATGGTCACCACCTTGGCCAGCATTATCACGAAGAAGAACGCCAGCAGAAGCCATCCGTTATCGAAAAAGACATCGAACATGCTGTCTCCCACAGCCTTCATCGGTGCACCGTTCAACATGTGCTCCAGACCGGTGTATCCTTCACCATAAAGGGGAGGGAACACATAGATGAGCACCCCCAGGGCGATGGAACTGACCAGCCATCTCAGATATGCATTCCCGATCGAATGGATCCTGTCCTCCATAAACATCGTCATCCTGATGAAATACAGGGAGACCATACCGCAGAAAAGACCGAGAAATATGTAATACGGTATATTGGCCATCATGAACGGATCGATGGAAGTGGTGAAGGAGACATCGTATCCGAGAAGCAGATATGACACCGCAGCCGCGGTCACTGAAGAAGTGAGCAGCGGAAGGATGGAATTCATCGAAATATTGAACAGGAGTATCTCGAGAGTGAACAGGATTCCGGCCATCGGAGCCCTGAAAATCCCTGCGACAGCCCCGGCGGCCCCGCATCCGAGCAGGATGGTGATATTCTTGTACGAAAGTCCGAATTTTCTCCCCAGATTGGAGCCTATGGCGGCCCCGGTATAGACGATAGGAGCCTCAGCCCCCACCGAGCCTCCGAAACCTATGGTTATGGAGGATGTCAATATCGATGAAAAAGTATTGTGGGGCCTTATTCTGGACTCATCGCTGGATACAGCGTGAAGCACCTTGGTGACCCCGTGGGAGATATCGTCACGTATGACATACCGGACCAGAAGCATCGATATGAGCATCCCGAGACCGGGATACACGAAGAGCAGAAGATAATCCGTCCCTTCCGAAAACCAACCGGTAAGACCTGACGATATCCAATGGATGAGAGTTTTCAGAAGCACGGCGGCGCCGCCGCTTCCAAGTCCCGTAAAAAAAGCGAGAATCAGCAGCCACTGATTCTCCGTAAGCTTTTTTAATCCGATACTCTCACGCATTACTACTCATCGTCAGACTCTGATTCCTCCTTGAAACTCTCAGTACCTTCATCGGGGAACACGTCATCTCCTCCATTCTCTTCCGAATCAGAACCTTCCTCGTCGAAAATATCCTTCTCGGCATCATCATACCCGTCCACCTTCACAGGCATCTTTATCAGGTAAACCGCATCCTCCGTAGAAATGGAGACAGCAGTGAATGAAGTTCCGTCGGGCTTGTCGACAGTCATCAGGTCCTCCATATAATCAGCATATCCCCTTGGATATTTTTCCTTAAAAAGTATCTGAAGCTCTTCAGACATCTTCTCGTAACTCACTATAACGCGTTTGGGCATATCTTAAAATATCTTTAGAATCGTATTGCGGATGCAATAATAAGGCTTTTTTAGGAATCACAAAAAAATAACACTTCACTTGCGCATGAAAAAACACGATTTCTGCCTTTTCTTCCCGTCCTGCCTTCTCTCCACGAAAAGAGGCTCGGAAGTTTTCGGATTCATCCCTGTGTAGAACATCACGGAAGAAGCAGTCATCGGAGTAGGCGTAAAGTCCTGAACCTGTTCGAGGGAGACACCGTCAAGCGCCCTGTTCCGTGAAAGTCTCACCATATCCTCGTACCTGCATCCCGGATGGGAAGAAATAAAATACGGAACTATCTGATATTTCAGAGAAAACGACGTCACTATCTTTTCAAATTCTTCTCTCAGGCGGACGAACAGTCCGAAGGAAGGCTTGTTCATCAGTTTCAGAACATGATCTTCAGTATGTTCCGGAGCCACTTTCAGCCTTCCGGAAGTATGCCTGAGGACAAGTTCCTTCATATACTCGGCGGATGTTCCGTCCAGGAACCCGTTTTCGTCCAGAAACAGATCATACCGGATACCGCTCCCTATGAAACTGTGCTTCACGCCGGGAACGGCATCTATCCTGTGATACAGTTCGAGCAGACGCCTGTGCGAATGGTTCAGATTCGGGCACATCCCGGGGAAAAGGCAGGACTTCCTGACACATTTGGAGCATTTCAGGGGATCCTTCCCGTGCATGCCGTACATATTTGCCGTAGGCGCACCGACATCCGAAAGGACTCCGCGGAATTCGGGATGTGCCGTCACCGCCTTCACCTCCCGCAGCACCGACTCCTCCGAACGGTTCTGGATGAACCGCCCCTGATGGGCCGCGATGGTACAGAAGGCACACCCTCCGAAACACCCCCTGTGTATATTCACGGAGTTCTTTATCATATCGTATGCCGGAATCCTCTTCCCCCTGTATCTGGGATGGGGAAGCCTGGTATAGGGCAGGTCCCAGAAAGAGTCCATCTCCTGCTCCGTGGCGGGAGGATACGGCGGATTCACCGTGACGTACTTCCCTCCGACCGGTTCGACCAGCACGGAAGGATACATCCGGTTCGCCTCCCTCTCGATTATATCGAAATTCCCGGCGAAAGCCTTCCGGCTCCGCAGGCACTCCTCGAACGAATGAAGCACCAGCGCACCCTCCCTCTCATTCCTGTCAAGCAGAACCGCCGTCTGGGGGATATCGGTAAGATTTTTGCCTCCGGCAATACGGGCTGCCACCTCCGCCATAGGCCGCTCCCCCATTCCATAGACGAGGATATCGGCACCGCTGTCCACGAGCACCGACGGGAACAGCGAGTCACTCCAATAGTCATAATGAGTGAGTCTCCTGAGGGAAGCTTCGATCCCCCCTATCACCAGCGGCACATCGGGATACAGGCTCTTGATGATGCGGGAATACGTACGGACCGCATAGTCGGGACGATACCCCGCCCTCCCCTCCGGCGTATAGGCATCGTCACTGCGGAGACGTTTGTTGGCAGTATAGTGGTTCACCATGGAATCCATGGCTCCCGAAGTCACGGCGAAAAAGAGTCTTGGGAGTCCGAACTTCCTGAAATCTCTCAAGTCATCCCTCCAGTTGGGCTGCGGGACCACCGCCACCCTCAGACCTTCACGCTGAAGGACTCTCGCGATTACAGCCGCACCGAAAGAAGGATGGTCCACGAAAGCGTCCCCGCAGAAAAGGACTACATCCACATAATCCCATCCGAGGGCCGCCGCTTCCTTGACGGAAGTCGGAAACATATAACTATCTCCCACTTCCATCGCCGGCATCACATCCTCTCGGGCAGTGTGATTCCCAAAATGCCCATAGCCTTCACCAGAACACGGGCGATGACACTGATAAGGAGAAGACGCATGTTCCTGACGGATGAGTCCTCTTCCTTCATGATGGTAACGTCATGATAATACTGATTGAACTCCTTGGCCAGTTCGTAGGCATAATTCGCCACAAGTGCGGGGGAATGTGCATTTCCGGCCTCGATTATCTTCGCCGGGAAGGAATTGAGAAGTTTCAGTATCTCTATCTCCTTGGGCAGAATCTGCACATCGTGACCGAGAGAAGGAGTACAACCCGCCTCGGCAGCCTTCCGGAGAATGGATTTTATGCGGGCGTGGGTATATTGGACGAACGGTCCGGTATTACCGTTGAAATCTATGGACTCCTTCGGGTCGAACAGCATGGTCTTCTTCGGATCCACCTTGATGATGAAATATTTAAGGGCACCGAGACCCAGTATCCTGAACAGTTCCTCCTGCTCTTCCTGCCCCATCCCGTCCAATTTTCCGAGTTCCCTGGATGTCTCCCCGGCCGTATCTATCATCTTTTCGATAAGGTCGTCGGCATCCACCACAGTCCCCTCACGCGATTTCATCTTACCCTCCGGAAGTTCCACCATCCCGTATGAAAGATGATATATGGCATCCGACCATTCGAATCCCAGCTTCTTAAGAATCAGTTTGAGAACCTGAAAATGATAATTCTGCTCATTCCCCACCACATATATCATCTCATCGAGACTATACTCTTCGAATCTCTTCTCGGCGGTACCCAAATCCTGTGTCATATATACGGAAGTACCGTCGCTTCTCAGAAGAAGTTTCTGGTCCAGACCGTCAGAAGTGAGATCACACCATACCGAGCCATTCTCCTGACGATAGAACACACCCATATCAAGGCCTTTCTGCACAAGTGATTTACCCAGAAGATAGGTCTCGGACTCATGGTAGATTCTGTCAAACGTAATACCCAGACTGTCATAGGTCTTATCGAACCCGTCATAAACCCATCCGTTCATGGTCTTCCAGAGAGCGATGGTCTCCGGATCCCCCTGTTCCCACTTGACAAGCATCTGCTGGGCTTCCTTCAGAATGGGTGCCTTCTTTCCCGCCTCTTCTTCGGATATGCCCTCCGTCTCCATTATCTCCTTCACTTCCGCCTTGTAGAGGTCATTGAATTTCACATAGCAGTCACCCACCAGATGGTCACCCTTTCGGCCCGACGTCTCCGGAGTCTGGCCGTTGAAGGCCTTCTTCCAGGCTATCATAGATTTGCAGATATGGATACCCCTGTCATTCACCAGATTGGCCTTGATGACATTATGCCCGTTGGCAGCCAGCAGTCTCGCCACGGATGCACCGAGAAGATTATTCCTGACATGTCCGAGGTGGAGCGGTTTGTTAGTGTTCGGAGAAGAAAACTCCACCATGATGGTCTTTCCGGTGGGAGCGGCCTGACCGAAATCCGAATCAGCCGCGATGCCGCCGAACACCTCTCTCCAATATGACGGAGACAATTTGACATTCAGAAAACCCTTGACCACATTGTAGGTCTCTATCTCCTCCACATTATTCTTCAGCCACTCCCCTATCTCCTGACCTGTAGCCTCCGGAGCCTTATGGCTGGTTTTCAGATATGGGAAAGTAACTACTGTCACATCCCCTTCGAATTCTTTTCTGGTAGCCTGAATCTGGACAGGCAAATTTACGGCAGAAGCCCCGTAGAGGGCTTCCAACGCATTTTTAACCTTTTCAGAAATAAATGATTCCTGGTTCATCGTATATATATCGCTATTTATAATCCGTTATTTGAGACCGCGGTTTTCCAGAAGAGGATCGATACCCGGTTCCTTGCCACGGAACTTGACATAAAGGTCCATGGCATCCTCCTGTCCGAAAGAAGCAAGTATGTCATAACGGTACTTACGTGCCGTCCCTGCATCGAAGATGTCACCGGTCTCCTTGAATGCATAATATGCATCGGCATCCAGAACTTCAGCCCAGAGGTAACTGTAATACCCTGCCGTGTATCCACCTGTGAAAGTATGTGCAAACACGGTGCTGCGGTATCTGGAAGGTATCTGAGCGAGTATTCCGCGTTCCGAGAGCACCTTGTCCTCGAAGGCGTTCACATCCAGATCATCGGGAACGGAAGTAAGGACGTGCCAATCCATATCCAGCATTGAAGCAGCCACATATTCCACCGTGGCGAATCCCTGCCCGTATTTTCCGGCGGCGTCAAGCTTGTCCACAAGTGCCTGCGGTATTATTTCACCTGTATCATAATGCCTGGCATAAACCTTCAGTACCTCAGGTTCGAATGCCCAATGTTCGTTAAGCTGGGAAGGAAGCTCCACGAAATCCCTTTCCACGCTTGCAACTCCCTGATAGTATGTATTCTGGAGAAGGCTCTGGAGAGCATGACCGAATTCATGGAAGAATGTCTCCACTTCATCGACGGTAAGAAGTGCAGGCTTGTCACCCGTGGCGCGGGCGAAATTACCGCATATGGTAACTACGGGAGCCATGTTTTCACCCTTGGCGTTATGATGCTGTTCACGATATCCTCCGCACCAGGCTCCGCCACCTTTCTGTCCGGGACGGGCAAACATATCCATATAGAGGATTCCCA
>DCIQ01000178.1 GCA_002317435.1 Bacteroidales bacterium UBA1722
TAGTGGCAGTACCTCCGTACTGGATGAAACTGGGCATCAGGAATTTCTGTCCGAAGTCAATCTCATGATTGAACATATTGTTATATGTACCTGTAGCATTCACCTGCGGCAGCATACTGGCGATGGACTGCCATTTGTCCGCTTCGGCCTGACGTACGGCGAGGGAAGAATTCATAATAGTCCTGCTGTGCTGCAGTGCGTATTCCTGAGCCTGTCTGAGAGAGAGTCGGTAAACGGAGGATGACGCGTTCTCATCGCCCTGAGCGGAAGAAAGCAGCGATATGGAGGCTGCGCACACTGTTAGTAACAATTTTCTGATCATCTTTTGTCTTTATTTTCTACACTTTTTACATATTCGTCTATCATTTCTATCCCCTTCGGTGTGGACACCCCGCGGAGAAAGATGAACATCGTATCCTCGAGGAGTTCCCTCCTGCTGATTTCATACTGTCCCACCAGTTTCGATTCCTTTATGACATTCACTATATCAGTCATAAGAGCAGTCAGGATATCGACGTCCACGAAGGTATTGAAAATACCCTGGGACTGACCCTGAAGAATCAGCCCGCGATTCTTCTCATAATTATGGGTATTTATCTTGGAGACCACCCCTTCGAAGACTTCGGGATAATATTTTTCCATATCGCTGAAAAAATTATCATACATCTTCATCCGGAAATCGGTCTGATACCTGTGTACGTTGAAAAAAAACTCAAGAACGTTGCCGGAATTCTGCCTGATTCTTTCTATCTGTGCGCCATACCGTTCACCCATCATGGCGGTACAGTCCCTCAAAAGAGCGGATTTGTCATCGAACTGCTCATACAAAGTACGTTTGGAGATACCGCTCTCCGTGGCTATATCATCCATAGTCACAGATTTGCAGCCTCTTTCACGGAAAAGGCGGCAGGCTATATCCAGTATGTGTTCTTTCGATGCCATCCGACAAGATTCTTGAAACGGACCGCAAAACTATAAAAACTAAAATAGTTTTCAAAATTTTCTCGGCGCGGAAGATGTTGTGCAAATATTATGCCGTATCAGTCACCCCATCTTTCCCCGATATAGTCGAGAATAGAGCATATCTCGTCCGGATCCATAGTGGTCACCAGCCTGAGCCTGGTCTCCTTGAAATCCGGCAAAGCCTTGAAATAACAGGAAAGGTGACGCCGCATCTCCAGAACCCCGGTACGGTCCCCTTTTATTTCAAGTGATTTGCGCAGATGCTCCTTCGCCAGAGAAACCCTTTCCATGACACTCATCGGAGGAAGCTCTTCGCCCGTATCCAGATAATGCCGTATCTCCCGGAATATCCACGGATGACCATAGGTGGCCCTTCCTATCATCACCCCGTCCACTCCGTAGCGTTCGAAAGCCAATGCCGCATCCTGCGGAGTCTTTATGTCACCGTTCCCGATAATGGGAATCCGCATCCTGGGGTTCTCCTTCACCTTCCCGATGAGAGTCCAGTCCGCCTCCCCCTTGTACATCTGACAGCGCGTCCGTCCGTGTATGGTAAGTGCCTTTATCCCCACATCCTGGAGCCTCTCGGCCAGTTCGACGATTATCTTCGAGTCATCATCCCAGCCAAGACGGGTCTTCACCGTTACGGGCACCTTCACGGCATCCACCACGCTCTTGGTTATCTCCACCATCCTGTCCGGATATCTCATCATGCCGGAGCCCGCCCCCCGGCGGGCAATCTTGTTCACCGGGCACCCGAAATTGATATCAATCACATCAGGGCCGGCCGCTTCCACACGCAACGCGGACTCCAGCATTGCCTCCGGCAAATGACCATATATCTGCATCCCGATGGGCCGTTCACAGTCGTACACCTTGAGTTTGTACAGCGAACCGGGGACATCCCGGATAAGCCCGTCGGATGAGATGAATTCCGTGTACATCATATCCGCACCGTATTTCTTGCACACATAACGGAACGAGGCATCCGTCACGTCCTCCATAGGTGCAAGAAACAGAGGTTTTTCTCCCAATTCGACATTTCCGATTTTCATATCCCTGTGTATTATGCGCACAAAAATAGTACATTTGCGTCACTAAAAGGTATCAATTATGAACAAGAAAGAAATCAAACACATCGGTGTCCTCACTTCCGGAGGTGACGCCCCGGGCATGAACGCCGCAGTCAGGGCGGTAGTCCGCACGTGTGCTTATCTGGATGTTCAGGCGACAGCCATAATGCACGGTTATTCCGGGATTCTGAACAAGGAATTCGTACCTATGAAGGCTCATTCCGTATCGAAAGTCATAAGTATGGGAGGTACTATTCTCAAATCCTCCAGATGTCTTGAATTCAAGGAGAGAGAATACAGGGCGAAAGCCGTGGAAAACCTCAGGGAAGCCGGTATCGACGCTCTGGTGGTCATCGGAGGCGACGGTTCGTTCCGAGGAGCCCACTCTCTCTACACTGAATTCAACGTACCTGTAGTAGGCGTACCCGGCACTATCGACAATGACATCTACGGCACCGATTTCACCATCGGTTTCGACACCGCAGTCAATACCGCCGTCACCGCCATCGATAAGATACGGGATACCGCCGACAGTCATAACCTGATCTTCTTCGTGGAAGTGATGGGACGCGATGCCGGCTTCATCGGCCTCGACACTGCCATATCCACCGGAGCGGAGGCGATTCTGATTCCCGATTATACCACCACTGTTGAAGAGTTGTGCAGGTTTCTCAAGCACGACCGCCGCCAGAGCAAGAGCTCGGGAATAATTATAGTCTCAGAAGGCTGCCGCCTCGGCAACGCTACGGAAGTCGCAGCCAAAGTAAAGGAGAAACTTCCCGAATTCGAGACCCGTGTAACCACTTTAGGGCACGTCCAGAGGGGCGGCTCTCCTACCAGCGCCGACCGTGTTCTGGCCAGTGTGCTCGGTTCCGAAGCGGTGAACGCGCTGCTGAACGGATGGGAAGACGTAATGATAGGACAAAAAGCCGGAGAGACCGTCTATGTTCCTCTGGAAGATGCCTGCTACAAAAGCAGGACTGTCCAGGAAAGGAAATACGTCATCGCCAGAATGCTGGCGATATGATTCATCCTTCCATACCTTAAAAAACGAAGAAGGCGGCCCGAGGGTCGCCTTCTCTGCTTTTCAGTGATTCACTGACAGGAATCTATTTCAAAACTCCAAGTTCCTTTCCTATCTTGGTGAATGCGTCCACACACTTGTCAAGATGCTCCCTCTTATGACCGGCGCTCACCTGAACACGTATACGGGCCTGCCCTTTGGGCACTACGGGATAATAGAATCCGGTAACATAGATGCCCTCCTGCTGGAGACGTGCGGCGAAATCCTGGGACAGTTTGGCATCATACAGCATCACGGCACAGATGGCACTCTGAGTAGGCTTGATGTCGAAACCTGCATCCGTCATCCTCTTGACGAAATATGCAGTGTTCTCGTGGAGACGGTCCTGCAGTTCGTTCGTACTGGCCATCATATCGAACATACGGATACCGGCGGCAGCGATCATGGGAGGTATTGAGTTCGAGAAGAGATACGGCCTCGAACGCTGGCGGAGCATGGCGATAATCTCCTTCTTACCGGTGGTGAATCCTCCGACAGCTCCTCCGAATGCCTTGCCGAGGGTTCCGGTCAGGATTTCTATCTTGCCTCGGAGGTCATACTGCTCAGTCACGCCACGTCCTGTCTTGCCTACGACACCGGCCGAATGGGATTCATCGACCATCACCATAGCATTGTATTTCTCTGCCAGAGCATATATCTTGTCCAGAGGACAAACATTACCATCCATCGAGAATACACCGTCGGTCACGATGAGACGATGACGCTGGGCCTGTGCGACCTTCAGGCAGTTTTCCAGTTCATCCATATCAGCATTGGCATAGCGGTAGCGCTGGGCCTTGCACAGACGCACACCGTCGATGATGGATGCATGATTGAGCGAATCGGAGATGATGGCATCCTTCTCGTCCAGAAGAGGTTCGAAAACGCCTCCGTTCGCATCGAAACAGGCAGCATACAGAATGGTGTCCTCCGTTCCGAAGAATTCGGCGATCTTCGCTTCAAGAGTCTTATGCAAATCTCCCGTACCGCAGATGAAACGGACAGACGACATCCCGTATCCGTGAGTATCGAGGGCTTCCTTGGCAGCCTTCACCAGTTCCGGGCTGTCGGCAAGTCCCAGATAGTTGTTGGCACAGAAATTCAATACTTCATTCCCGCCTGCCACGGTGATGTTCGCACGCTGGGGAGAGGTAATCACTCTCTCGTTCTTATAGAGCCCCGCTTCTTCGATATTCTTGAGCTCATTCTGAAGATATGTTTGAAAATCCTTATACATGATCTGATAGGTTTATTTCACACAAAAGTAATAAAAATACATACTTGCCAAGCCGGATTTCCCGATTATCTTTTCGATGTGACTTCCTTTTCATACGACGATATCTCCTTCAGGAAACCGGTTCCGACAGGGACGTCGTTACGGGTACAGAACTCATCATAAACGGCTCCCCAGGGCATCGTCTTGGCCTCTTCGAGGTATGTCAGGACCTCGCAGGTCCGACCTGCCAATTCGTAGTCACGAATGATTCCGACAGGCTCAAGCATAGCACGGAGCATACACTTCTGTGCCGCGCGTGAACCTATCACATACGCGCCTATACGGTTTATGGCACCGTCGAAATAATCCAAGCCATAATGAACCCTCTCCATGGCACCGGCACGGACGATCTCGGCGAACAATTCAAGAGTAGGGTCATCCATCAAAGTCACGTGGTCCGAATCCCAACGCACCGGACGGGATACGTGAAGCATCAGTTCGGGAACGAACTGAAGGAGGGCGCTCACCTTGTCCGCAGGACTCTCGGTAGGATGGTAATGCCCCGTATCGATGGTGGGAATCTTGCCGTTGGCGGCGGCATATCCCGTATAGAAATCGTGGGAGCCCACGGTAAAACTCTCCAGACCGATTCCGAAGACCTTCCCCTCTATACAGTCCTTCATATACCCTTTCTTCTCCTCGAAAATCCTGTCCAGGGACTCCTTCAGATATGCACGGTACATATAATGATTCACGCTCATGTCCTTACATCCGTCATGCACCCATACGTTCATGATACAGGGATCGTTCTGTGCCTTACCCATGGCATCGGCGATATCACGGCAGCGTTTTGTATGTTCCACCCAGAAATCCCTTATACCCTTGTCCGGATGGGAGAGGGAGAGGTTTCCGCTCTTGGGATGCGAGAAAGAGGTGGAGTTGAAGTCCAGCGGGGTGCCATTCTCACGGCCCCAGTCAATCCATCCCTGAAAATGTTCTGCGCCCACTTCATCCCTATCGACTTTCTTTCCGCCGAATTCTCCGTAAATCTCGTGGAGATTAAGACGATGTGTACCGGGAATCAAGGATTTGGCCTTGAGGATATCGCTACGGAGTTCATCGATATTCCTGGCTTTCCCCGGATAGTTCCCCGTAGCCTGGATACCTCCTGTCAAATCACCCGTACTTTCGAAACCGGCGACATCATCAGCCTGCCAGCAATGCATGGAAAGATGAAAATCCTGAAGTTTATCCAATACCTTTTCGGTATCCGTACCCAATGCCGCGTAACGTTCGCGTGCTATTTCGTATGCTGTCATAAGATATGAATTATGTAAGTCTCTTCCACAAAATTATGAATAATACATAAGTAATCCATAAAAAAACGGCCTGACATAAACAAAAAAAACCGGCCCCCTCGCGGAGACCGGCAATATCTGTACCTGACAAGACTAGTCACAAAGTGAGAATCTGTAGAAACCTGTAACCTTGACATCAGGATCCACGCCTGCAAGATATTCCTTCACGGAGATCTTGCCGACCTGTACGAACTCCTGCTCTTCGAGGGTGGATTCCTTGAAGAACTTGGTCAGACGACCCTGAGCGATATTCTGAATCATCTGCTCGGGGAGGTTGGCGGCTTTCTGCTCAGCGACGGTCTTGATAATCTCGCGGGCCTGCTGCGCCTGTTCAGGAGTAATCCAGCCTTTGCCCATGTTAGATTCGATATGAGCTTCGCTGTCCACGTGAGCAGGGTTGATGCCGGCTTTCTTCAGAGCGGCTTCAACAGCTTTGGCTATCTGTTCTTCTTTCGTCTTCTCTATGGCGATCTCCAGTTCTTTCTCCACCACTGACTTGGGGCAGTCGTTACGGGAGATGGAAACGGGATTCATTGCAGTAACCTGCATCGCTATCTCCTTGCCCACATGAGCATCGATGGCCTTGCTGAAAGCCACGATGGATGAAACCTTGTTGTTCATGTGGATGTATGGAGCGATGAAATTACCTACAAGTTTCGCATAGAAAGGAACGGCGTGTTTCTCACCGGTCTTACCGGTCTGGGCTGTGATTACCTCCGCAACAGTCTGACCGTTGGCGGTAACTACGTCCATCAGAGCGTCCTTGTCGGCAGGAAGAGCGGCGAGAGCGGCATCCGCTATGAGGGCGGCGGCTTCCTTGAACTCGGCGGTATTGGCGACAAAGTCAGTTTCGCAACCGAGGCATACGAGAACGGCGGTATTGCCTTCTGCGCTGACCTTGGCCACTACAGAACCTTCCGAAGTCTCACGGTCAGCACGTTTGGCAGCCACGAGCTTACCTTTTTCACGGATGATTTCCTGAGCCTTGTCATAGTCTCCATTGGCTTCCACAAGAGCCTTCTTGCAGTCCATCATACCGGCACCTGTCATCTTGCGAAGTTTCGCGACGTCAGCAGCTTTAATTTCCATATCAGTGCTAATTATTCGTTTTTGGGTTCAACTTCAGCTTCAGGAGCATTTTCTTCTGCCTTGGGACCATTCCTGCGTGAACGGATCTTCTTGGCGGGAACTTCTTCAGCGGCTTTGGCCTCTTCTTCCTTATCCTTCTCGAGTTTCCTTTCTTCGAGTCCTTCCTTCATCGCGGCACAAAGTGCCGTGAGAACTGCAGATACACTCTTGGCGGCATCATCGTTGGCGGGAATCACATAATCAATGGGGGTAGGATCGCAACAAGTATCAACCATAGCGATTACCGGGATATGAAGGCGGTTGGCTTCTTTCACTGCATTCATCTCTTTCTGCACGTCAACTACGAAAAGTGCGGAGGGGAGACGGTTCATATCAGCGATGGAGCCGAGGTTCTTCTCGAGTTTGGCTCTCTGGCGGGTGATCTGAAGACGTTCGCGTTTTGCCAATGTTTCGAAAGTACCATCGGTGATCATCTTGTCGATGGTATTCATTTTCTTGACGGCCTTGCGGATGGTGGGGAAGTTGGT
>DCIQ01000189.1:0-1195 GCA_002317435.1 Bacteroidales bacterium UBA1722
TGTATTTCGTGTTGAATACGTTTCCAAGCATGGTCTCGTCCATCATCACGCTGTAGACGTTTATGAACCAGACGCAGGCGGCGCTGAGTATGAATGTGAGCGACACCAACCCTTTCCCGATGCCTCTGCACAGGAAGCAGAACAGGTACGTGGCGAAGAAATTCGCCACCAGCATCAGCAGCACCAGACTGACGATGATGAAGGTGCCGCGGTTTTCCACGTTTTCGGCCACGAACTTGAAGAAAGGAATATTGAAAAGCACCAGATTCACCACACTCATCAGGACGGAGAACCGCGTGAGGGTCATCCCTGCCGTGAAGCGTGAAAAGAATGAACGTATCTTTGACATATCTGTGAGATCATCCATAATGATTGACCGGACAAAAATAACATTATTTGGCCAAATAAAGCCCCGCCTCATTTTTTTTGAACGGCATAGCCAAATAATGTTATGCCCGTTTTTTTGGCTAAGCGGACAACAAACTATGTCCGCTTAGCCCGAAAAATGTTACATTTGCACCCGAAATCTTCAGGGTCGGGTGAGGGATGATGAATCCCAAGTCCCAACCGGCGGTAAAGTCCGCGAGCCCGGACGGTCTTCTGACCGGCAGGGTAGAGCCGTTGAGATTACGGCACCGACGGTAAAGTCCGGATGAAAGAAGATGGAACTCTCGAATATTACAGAGTCTGCCTCGGTCCCTGTCTGATTGTAATTTTTAATGTATTATTAAAATGTTACAATTGACGCTATGTCACGAAAACTCATTACGCTATCCGCTGCATTGCTTGCGGTATCCTTCGGTGTATCGGCACAGGAAGACACCGTCGCCGTATTCGAACTTGACCAGACCGTCATCTCGGCGGGACGGACGGATGTGAACCGGTCTCCCCTGCGCCTTACCGACATAGATCGGCAGAGAATCCGTATCGAAGCCCCGGGAAGAACGTTCCCCGAACTCATAAGAAATGTCCCGGGGGTATATGCCTCCTCCGAAACCGGAAGCTACGGGGACGCGAAACTGAATATCCGGGGTTTCAAGCAGGAAAACATATCTGTCCTGCTGAACGGCATCCCTATCTCCGGCCTCACGTCAGGCAGTATGTACTGGAACAATTGGATGGGTCTTTCGGATGCCACTGCATCCATACAGATACAGAAAGGTATAGGAAACTCCATGCTGTCCGACAATTCCGT
>DCIQ01000189.1:1307-1781 GCA_002317435.1 Bacteroidales bacterium UBA1722
GTCAGGCACTCTGGGCCGCGGGTGGGCCTTCAGCCTGATGGGCTCGTACACCTGGGGGACCAGTTACGCCGAGTGCACCGGAGTAAGTTCCTGGTCCTATCTGGCGGTGCTCACCAAAAAGCTCAACCCGCACCACTCCCTGAACTTCACCGCCCTGGGCTCTCCCGAGACCCACGAGCAGCGCTCCAGCCGTCTGTCCTACGACGAAGTGGCCCGATACGGAACCTCCTATTCGAAGAACTGGGGATGGTATACCGATGCATCCGGACACAGAAATGCCCGCACCCTTTCCCGGAACGAATACTTCAAACCCTATTTCACCCTCACCCACTCCTATGTCGGGACTGCCGGTGCGGAGGGGGATATTGCCGTAAGGCTCAATACGTCAGCATATGCGGCCGTCGCGGATGGCGGAGGGTACTATTCCGAGAGCACGGGACGCAGAATCTCTTCCTTCATTACGCCTGACGGCAA
>DCIQ01000189.1:1837-1970 GCA_002317435.1 Bacteroidales bacterium UBA1722
GTTCCGTGGCTCCGGATGCTTATGGAGTGCGGGCGCAGAACCTGATGAGCGAATATCAGGCGGGGCATACCCAGTTCGGAGTCAAGTCGGACGTGCTGCTGGAGCTCGGGCAGAGATGGCAGTTGGATGCCGG
>DCIQ01000189.1:1992-4300 GCA_002317435.1 Bacteroidales bacterium UBA1722
CTGCATTACCAGCTCTACAAGACTTGGGAACGGGAGCGGATCACCGATCTGCTGGGGGCGGACTACTGGTATGAAGACTATGAGTCCCAATCGCTGGCCGGGATGGCCGGACGCGACCCGGTGAAACACGTCGGGGACTATATCCGCACCAGAAACGGGAGGGACCAGAACTATCTCACCGCCTATGCTCTCGGGACGTATCATGCCGGGGAGCGCAGGAACGTGATAATTACCGTCGGGACCTCTGTCAGCGGTACGCTTCTGCGGAGATGGGACACCTATAATTATGTGGGGGAAGGGGTGTACAGTGACTGGACGGGCCGCGTCGGAGCCAGCGTGAAGGGGGGTGCCCTGTTCAAGGTGACGCGCGGACTCAGCCTATATGTCAACGGAGCCGCCTACAGCCGCGCCCCCTATGCCAACGTGTTTTTCTCCGGAGGAGGAAATGCTGTTTCGAGGGACATCACGAATGAAAAAAATTATCTCGGGGAGGCCGGCCTCAGATTGGTCGGAGGGACGGCAGGTATGGAAGCCACCTTCTATGCCGCATACTGGAAAGACAAAACTCTTGCCAGCGCGTCCTACAAGACTCTCGAAGAAGAGCCCGTGAAATATCTGGTCAGCGGGCTGGATGCTTTCCATTATGGAGGAGAGTTCGACGCTTTTCTGACCCCCTGCCGTATCTTCCGGCTGGATGTATTCGCTTCGATAGGGGACTGGCGGTGGAAAAACGATGTGGAAGCCATAATCTATGATCCTGTCACCATGCAGCCCGTACAGCAGGTGAACGTATATGCCGACGGACTGCACGTCGGGGATGCTCCCCAGACACAGGTGGGGGCCTCGGCGCTGGTAACCGTTCCTCTCGGTCATGCTCCATCTTCGGAACTCTCCTTCCGTGCGGACTGGAACTACAATGACAGATTCTGGGCTGATTTCGACCCAGTCACCAGAACCGACATATCGGACCGCCGTGACTCTTACCGGATTCCCGGGTATCATCTGCTGAATGCGAATCTGTCGTGGTCTATGCGGACCGGCACGTTCGGCACCACCCTGTTCTGTAATCTCAACAATATTCTGGATACGGAATACGTAGAAAGAAGCCGGGACGGCGCTTCTCACGATTCATCTGCGTTCACCGGGTATTGGGGAGCGGGGAGGAATATAAACTTCGGAGTGCGATTCTCGTTCTGACGAGAAAAAACAGTGTCTTGCTTCTATAAAAACAGAAATATTTCGCCCGTTTTTTTGATGTTTTACCGACGTTGAAAAGTGTTCGGATAGATTTGTGCCGTTATAAACAAAACACAAATGCTATTATGAACATCAGTAATGGAACAGTAAACAGAATCGAGCTCCGCGGTTATGTCGGGCAGGAGCCGAAGGTATCGGTAGTGGGAGAAAACACGGCCATCAGATTCACTATGGCGACCAGTGAGATTTATAAGGACCGTACGGGGACCATAGTGGAGGAGACCACCTGGCATGCGGTCACTGCCTGGGCGGGGAAGGATATGCCTCCGTTCAATACTATTCACAAAGGGGTGGTGGTGCGCGTGAAGGGCCGTCTGAGGAACTCCAGATACACTGACAGGAATTCCGGGGAAGAGAAACTTTACTGGGAAGTGCTCGCGAATCAGATTTCTGTCGAAAATGATACGCAAGAACAGAGCGGCAGAGGTGGGGAAAATATGTAAATATTCATACCTTTGCCGCATAAATGGATAAAAGTCATGGCAAGGGAATATTTCATATATAACACTCTCACCAGGAGCAAAGAACTTTTCAAACCTGTAAATCCGGGTATGGTGGGTCTGTACGTGTGCGGACCCACCGTATATGGAGAACCCCATCTGGGACATGCCCGTCCCGGCATTACCTACGACGTGCTGGTAAAGTGGTTCAGATATCTGGGATATAAGGTCAGGTATGTCAGGAACATCACCGATGTGGGACATCTGGAGCACGATGCCGACGAAGGGGAGGACAAAATCGCCAAGAAGGCTCGTCTGGAGTCTCTTGAGCCGATGGAGATCGCCCAGACCTACACCCTCGCCTATCACGAGGCGATGAGAAAACTGAACGTGGCTTCCCCGAGCATCGAACCCCGTGCCTCCGGTCATATAATAGAACAGATTCAGCTCGTGCAGAAGATACTGGATGCGGGTTTCGCATATATCAGTAACGGATCCGTATATTTCGACACCAGAGCATACGACAGCAAGTACCATTACGGAATCCTCTCCGGACGTAACCTCGATGATACCAAGGAGAACACCCGTGAACTTGACGGTCAGGGCGACAA
>DCIQ01000189.1:4399-5620 GCA_002317435.1 Bacteroidales bacterium UBA1722
TGGCATCTGGAATGTTCGGCGATGAGCGAGAAGTATCTCGGCGAGGTGTTTGACATCCACGGAGGCGGAATGGACCTGTGTTTTCCCCATCACGAATGTGAGATCGCCCAGAATACGGTATCGAGGGGACAGAGCGGTGTGAAATACTGGATGCACAACAACATGATAACCATCAACGGACAGAAGATGGGCAAGTCACTCGGGAATTTCATTACTCTGAATGAATTCTTTACCGGTTCGAATCCTGTTTTGGAGCAGGCCTATTCTCCCATGACCATCCGCTTCTTTATACTCCAGGCACATTACAGAAGTACTGTGGACTTCAGCAATGAAGCATTGAAAGCTTCGGAAAAAGGATTGAAACGGCTTCTTCAGGCTGTAAGGGATCTGGACAACGTGCAGTTCTCTCAGACAGGTGAGGAAAACCCCGAACTTCGCAAGGATTATGACGGTGTGTTCGACGCGATGTGCGATGATATGAATACGCCTGTGGCTCTTTCGTTCATATTCGATGCTGTCCGGATACTCAATCAGGCCAAGGATCACCAGATCACTCTGACGGCGGCGGACAAAGCTCTTCTGGATGAGCTTCTGAAGAAGATAGTGCCGGAGGTGTTCTCCCTTACGGATGAGAGTGCATCCGCCGGTTCCGAATCGGTAGTGCCCGGGCTGATGGATATGATTCTGGAGATAAGGAAGGAAGCCAAGGCGAAGAAGGACTGGACTACCAGCGACCTCATAAGAGACAGACTGAAAGATCTCGGCGTTCAGGTGAAGGATACCAAGGACGGAGCGGAGTGGAGTCTCTGACGGATTTCGTCCGGAACATATATGAGAGTGCAGGGAACTGCACTCTTTCTTTTTTCAGGATTACTTGCAGAATTCAGTCGTGGTCGGCTCTTCCTTCCACCGAGCAGATCAGCGTGGCTGAGGTACATTCCCTGACGGTGACTTTTACGTAATCTCCCACCCGGAAGTCCATCGCCGGGATGATACATACTTTGTTTCCGGAGGTGCGTCCGAACAGCTCTTCCCGGTTTCTTTTGGAGACTCCTTCCACCAGTATTATGTATGACTTTCCGATATGTTCCCTGTTTTTCTCCAGGGAGATGCGGTTCTGAAGCGTTATTATCTCGTTCAGTCTGCGGGTTTTTTCTTCTGTCGGGATATCGTCCGGGAAATGTCTTGACGCCAGAGTCCCTTCCCTTTCCGAATACTGGA
>DCIQ01000011.1 GCA_002317435.1 Bacteroidales bacterium UBA1722
GGCCGAAAGCATACCAGTTCGCCTGAGCGAAGATATGACCGCACCAGTCGGTATCGCTTCCGATATTGGCCACCCCGGCGATGGCGGAAGTCCGCTGGGGCCATACGTTCCCGAGGGTTATCTCCGAGACCGTGGTCCCGACTCCTGCACGATAGGTGTCGGCATCGAGACACTCCTTCCACATGGGTGCCAGAAATACGAGATGGTTCGAGAACCCCAGATACTCCTGGGTAATCTGGAATTCCACCATCTGGGCAGTATGCGGGGTGGCTCCGAACAAGGGATGGAAAGGTTCGCGCGGCTGGAAGTCCACCGGACCGTTCTTTATCTGTATTATTACGTTCTCATCGAACATACCGTCGAGCGGAACGAACTCTTCATAAGCCTGGGAGGCCCTGTCAGGAGAATCGGGGGCATAGACGAAAGCCCGCCACATCACTGTCCCGCCGTGAGGAGCAAGCGCCCGGGCGATCATATTCGCTCCGTCGGCATGGGTGCGGCCGTAATCCTGCGGCCCCGACTGCCCTTCGCTGTTCGCCTTGACCAGAAATCCGCCGAAATCGGGAATCAGGTCGTAAATCTCATCCGACTTGTCCCTCCACCACCGGATCACATCCTCATCCAGCGGATCGGAAGTGCTCAGTCCACCGATATGCTTGGGAGAGGCGAAATTAACCGAGAGATATGTGCGGATTCCATATTTCCTGAAAATGTCCGCGAGCACTCTGACCTTCACGAGATATTCCGTCGTGAGCATCAGCGGCGAGGCGTTCACGTTATTGAGCACCACGGCGTTTATGCCGACCGAGGCATTGGCCCTGGCATACTGTTCATAGCGGGGGGACACCGTCTCCGGAAGTTCGTCCCACTGCCAGAGGGAGGCACCGGCATATCCGCGTTCCACGGTGCCGTCAGGGTTATCCCAGTGATTCAGAATGCGGATATCGTAGGCAGGAGTCTCCTGAATGTCCAGAGATGTCAGATCGGCACCGGTATCCTGTAGCCTCAACAGTGCATACGCCCCATACAGAAGTCCGGCAGCGTCGGAAGCGGATACGGTTACATTATTGTCTGAAGAAGTGAGTCTGTATGAGCCGTGCTTCCCTTCGAACGAGGGATTCTGTACCAGAGATACCGTCCCTTCGAAATGCTCCTCAAGTTCCCTGGCCGCCATATCCGCCGTGATATCGTTTACATTACAACTCACCACGGCACGGCCGTGGCCGCTCCCGGAAGAAGGGAGCCAGAGCCTGCTTCCATCCTCATCCGCCGGCCCGGAAGCCGTACAGGAGAACAGAACAGAAAGAACTGAAAGAAACAGATATCTCTTCATCGCATATAAAGTGGCAGACCTTATATGAAGGGCCGCCGATTAATCCGGTACGACTTAATCTTCCGCTGTCCCCTGAATGGTCTTGATGTGTCCCAGTGCATCATATTCCAGTTCGACCACCTTCAGGCTGCGGAGCCAGGTACGGCCGCCGCTGGGGACGCTGTCGTGATGGAAAAGATACCACTTCCCCTTGAACTCCACGATACTGTGATGAGTGGTCCACCCCACCACAGGGGTCAGAATCTTCCCCTGATAGGTGAAAGGACCGTAGGGATTGTCCCCTATGGCGTAGCACAGGAAATGGGTATCCCCCGTAGAATATGAATAATAGTATTTCCCGTTATACTTATGCATCCAGGAGGCTTCGAAGAAACGGCGGGTGGTATCACCCTGCTTCAGCGGCTCTCCGTTCTCATCGAGAATGACCACATCCCTGGGCTCTTCCGCGAACTGGAGCATGTCCTCGCTCAGGCGGACTATCTTGGGGCAGAGCGAAGGCTGGTCATCATCGGGGATAAAGGTATGTTCAAGTGCCTTGTTATCCCTGTAACGCTGGAGCTGGCCGCCCCAGATGCCGCCGAAGTACATATAATATTCACCGTTCTCCTCGAACACCGCGGCGTCGATGCTGTAACTGCCCCGGACAGGATCCGGCTGCGGGACAAACGGTCCTTCCGGCCTGTCGGCTACGGCGACACCGAAATGGAATACATCGTTCCGGTCCTTCAGAGGAAAATACATATAGTACTTCCCGTTCTTACAGGCCACGTCGCAGTCCCACAGCTGCCGGCCGGCCCAGGGGATGTCCTCTACGGAGAGGACCACGCCGTGGTCGGTAAGTTCACCGTTTTCTATGTCATCGGTGCTGAACACGTGGTAATCCTTCATGTTGAAGTGGTCCCCGTTATCATTTTCGGGGATGCCGGATTCCCAGTCGTGCGAAGGGTAGATATAGAGGCGGCCATTGAAGATATGGACCGAAGGATCGGCCATGAAGTCATCGGGAACAAGATATTTCGGAGTTTTCATTTCAGAAGCATTTATTAAAGGGTTACTTGTCCGCACTTGCGGAATTTGAGTTATTTATTGGCGGCCTTCTCTTCTATGGCCTTGTTTATCTCATCCATCTTCTCGTCGGAGAGTTCATACTTGCTGATAATCCAGATGGCGAGGACAAGCAGTATGGCAGGAATGACGCATACCAGCCACAGGATACCCTGCTGTGCCAGAGGAG
>DCIQ01000076.1:0-4261 GCA_002317435.1 Bacteroidales bacterium UBA1722
TCCGGCAGGATATTGTGTATCCCGCCCCTGGCGATAGATGACGGGATGAAAATAGGAAAATCTTCGGATATGGTGGCGGAAGTCACGATAATTGAGTAATTTTGAATTTCATGAGTTACAAACAAATAATTCCAGTATATGAATCAGTTCTATAAGGATATTCCCCTGCACGTGTATCAGGATTTCCCGAAGGAAGGTGTCGGTTTCCTGGACGTTTTTCCCCTTCTCAACAGAGGTGTCATGGATAATCTCGGCAGGGATTTGGAAATCTCCTCCACCATCATACTTCTTCCGGAAGCCCGTTCGTTCTGTATGTTCCACGCCTTGAAGAAAAAGGACAATTATATCATTCCATTGAGGAAGAGCGGCAAACTTCCCGGGGAACTGTTCGACGTGTCATACCGGAAGGAATACGGTACGGATACCCTGCATTTCTGTATCGATCATTTCAAGGATGCTCTTGAAATGCTTTCGGGATCCGGTGCTTTGGACAAGTTCTCTGAAGACAAAGTGATCCCTGTAGCCATAGTGGATGACGTTCTGGCTACGGGAGGAACAGCTTCCGCCATGGTGGAAGCCATCAATTCCTTCCGTATGGATGGCTGTCCATATTCCTTCCACGTGGACCACGCGGCATTTCTCATAGAGATTCCTTTTCTCAAGGGACGGGAGATGCTTGAAAAGAATTATGGCGTGAAAGTCACTTCACTTATAGAATCTGAATAGAGTATGTATCGTATCGTATCACGCAGAATGCTTACTCCTGTCATCTGTATGCAGGAGGTTGAAGCACCCAGACTGGCCGCATCGGCGCAGCCGGGCCAGTTCCTTATAGTGCGTGCGGAGGAGAAGGGAGAGCGTATCCCCCTCACCATCTGTGACTATGACAGAGACAATGGGACCGTTACCATAGTGACACAGATAGTGGGAGCGTCCAGCCGCATTATCGCATCCAAGATGCCCGGTGATTTCTTTATGGATGTGGTGGGACCTCTGGGACAGCCGTCGGAGTTCGTGAACGTACCCGTCGGAGAACTGGCCGGTCGCAGATATGTCTTTATCGCCGGAGGATTGGGTACCGCACCTGTGTATCCCCAGGCCAGATATCTTCATCAGGCGGGTGCTTCGGTGGATATCATTCTGGGTGCCCGCAATGCGGAACTGGTCATCATGGAAGATCAGATGCGTGCCGTATGCGATAATCTTTTCATCTGCACGGATGACGGCTCCAAAGGGGAGAAAGGTCTTGTTACCGGCATTCTGAAAAATCTCCTCGATCTGGGAGAGCATTACGACCAGGCGGTGGCGATAGGTCCGATGATAATGATGAAATTCGTCACACTGACGGCCCGTGAATACGGGCTCCCGCTGTTCGTGAGTCTGAATACCCTTATGGTGGACGGGACCGGCATGTGCGGTGCCTGTCGCGTCACGGTAGGAGGGAAGACGCGTTTCGCTTGCGTGGAAGGTCCCGAATTCGATGCCTATCAGGTGGATTTCGATGAAGCTATGAGACGGCAGACCATGTATAAGCCTCAGGAGGCTGAGGCAGATCACAAATGTAAGATAGGATTGCACTGAATATGGCCAACAAGATACCGAGAGTACCTGTAAGAGAACAGGACCCGAAAGTGCGTGCGCACAATTTTTCGGAAGTGTGTTATGGATATGATGATGCGGAGGCTGCCCTCGAAGCGTCCCGCTGTCTTAACTGCAAGAATCCCCGATGTGTCCAGGGGTGTCCGGTGAATGTGAAGATACCGGCATTCATCAGTCATATAGTCTCCGGCGATATCGGAGGTGCGGCCCGCGTGATATCCGAAGACAGTTCTCTGCCGGCGATATGCGGCAGGGTGTGTCCTCAGGAGACCCAGTGCGAGGGACAGTGCATCCTGGGAGTCAAGGGAGAACCTGTGGCCATCGGCAAATTGGAGAGATATGTGGCTGACTGGAGCCGGAAGAATGACGTGAGGTTTTCGGACAAGGCTCCGTCGAACGGCCGGAAGGTGGCCGTGGTGGGAAGCGGTCCGTCCGGGCTGGCCTGTGCCACCGATCTGGCCCGTCTGGGTTATGATGTCACTGTTTTCGAAGTTCTGCACAAGGCCGGTGGAGTCCTCCAGTACGGGATACCCGAGTTCAGACTTCCGAAGGATGAGGTCGTGGCTTCAGAAATAGAGAACGTGAAGGCTCTGGGAGTCAGGATAGAGACTGATGTCGTGGTGGGACGTACCGTTACCGTGGACGCTCTGCTGGGAGACGAGAAATTCGATGCCGTATTCATCGGATCGGGGGCGGGACTGCCCAAATTCATGGGTATTCCCGGAGAGAACTTGAACGGGGTCTTTTCTGCCAATGAGTTCCTGACCAGGAACAATCTCATGAAGGCATATGATTCGGAATATGATACCCCCATATATGTGGGACGTCGCGTGGCTGTGGTCGGTGGAGGTAATGTGGCGATGGATGCCGCCAGGACAGCGTTGCGCCTCGGTGCGGAAGTCTCCGTCGTTTACCGCCGGACGGAGAAGGAATTGCCCGCAAGGGCGGAAGAAGTGCATCACGCCAGGGAGGAGGGGATAGAATTCAGGATGCTCACCAATCCCGTGGAGGTGCTTTCCGATGAGAAAGGCTGGGTCAGGGGATTGCGCTGTATCAGAATGGAACTCGGGGAGCCTGACGCTTCGGGCCGCCGGAAACCTGTTCCCGTACACGGTTCCGAATTCGATTTGGAGGCTGATGTGGTCATCATGTCCCTCGGAACCTCACCCAATCCTCTGATAGCGCATACCACTTCCGGTCTCGATGTGGACAGGCACGGATGTATAGTCGCAGACGAATCGGGCATGACCTCGAAACCTTTCGTATATGCGGGGGGGGATGCCGTGACGGGAGCCGCCACTGTGATTTTAGCCATGGGGGCAGGCAGGAAGGCTGCCGCCGCAATACACGAAAAATTGAGCGATAAGTAAGCGGTAAAAAACAAGTTGGTGATTTCATCAACTTGTTTTTTTTGTTGAAAACTAATTTTGAATAAGGACGTTTCCGACTGTATGTTTTGTTATTTTTGTATCTCGAAAACAAATAACCCTTCATTATAACTTAATTTATGGCACAAACCACAACTAACGGCGGCATTATGGACGCACGTACCCTCGGTACGCCCAAGATGCTGACTCTCGGACTGCAGCACATGTTTGCCATGTTCGGAGCCACAGTTCTAGTTCCTATCATCACAGGTCTTCCCATTCCTGCCACTCTTCTTTTCGCAGGTATCGGAACCCTGCTCTTCCACTGGATTTCGCAGTTCAAGGTACCCGCATTCCTGGGTTCTTCATTCGCTTTCCTCGGAGGATATGCTTCAGTACGTTCCATCGGTATGGAACAGTATGGATTAACCGGTACTCTGGCTCTCGACTATGCCTGTATCGGTATTTTCTGTGCAGGTCTGCTGTATTTCATAGTGGCAGGTCTCATCAAGGCTTTCGGTGCGAAGAAGGTTCTCCGTTTCTTCCCTCCCGTGGTTACCGGTCCCATCATCATCGCCATCGGTCTGACACTTTCCGGTTCGGCCATCGGGAACTGCCAGCAGAACTGGTGGATAGCCCTTCTGGCCATCGCGGTGGTCATCCTTTGTAACATTTGGGGCAAGGGGATGATCAAGATACTCCCTATCCTTATCGGTGTCATAGTGGCGTATGTGGTATCGGCCTGTTTCGGTATGGTGGACTGGTCAGCTGTGAAAAACGCGGCTTGGATAGGTCTTCCCATTCATCGTGAGGCTACCGTTCTGGCAGTGTTCGATGATGTGAACTGGGGTCTCGCAGTCACTTCCATCCTGACCATCGCTCCCATCGCTCTGGCCACTATGGTGGAACATATCGGTGATATGTGTGCCATCTCTTCGACTGTGGGCAAGAATTATCTCGAGGATCCCGGTCTGCACCGCACCCTCACGGGTGACGGTCTCGCCACTGCTCTGGCAGCCCTCTTCGGTGCTCCCGCCAATACCACCTACGGAGAAAATACCGGTGTGCTGAACATCACCAAGGTATTCGATCCCAGGGTTATCAGAATAGCCGCGATGTTCGCCATCATCCTCTCGTTCTGTCCCAAATTCGCGGCAGTGATCCAGGTTATGCCGGCTCCCGTGATCGGCGGTATCTCCCTGATGCTTTACGGTATGATTTCAGCTGTCGGTGTACGTAACGTGGTGGAGGCGAAGGTGGATTTCACCAAGTCCAGAAACGTTATCGTGGCCGCC
>DCIQ01000076.1:4288-4416 GCA_002317435.1 Bacteroidales bacterium UBA1722
CTGGTGCTCGCCATCGGTATAAAATATGGTGCCAACGACACCATCAGCTTCGGAGAACATTTCGCCCTCTCCGGACTGGCCATCGCCGCCCTCGTGGGCATCATCCTGAATGCCGTCCTGCCTGATGC
>DCIQ01000076.1:4528-5003 GCA_002317435.1 Bacteroidales bacterium UBA1722
AGTTTCACTCAAGCCCCGCAGATGCAGGGCTTGAGTTTTTTACATATCTCCCGACCATCCGTGGCCGAGGTCCCGGTGCTCGTCATACACGAGTGTATAATCCTTTCAGTGTCATCAACACGTTCTTCAAGATGAAGTTCGGCAGTTACTGGTTCGAGACTGGGACTCCGACCTATCTTGTGACCCTTCTCCAGCGTGCCGAATATAATCTGGAGCAGCTGTCAGGTGTCAGCGCGGATTCCGATGTCCTGAATTCGGTGGATTCCGAATCCGGGACTCCCATACCGGTCATATATCAGAGCGGCTATCTGACCATCAAAGGTTATGACAGGCGTTTCGGCACTTATACTTTGGACTTTCCAAACGAGGAGGTCGAGGAGGGATTCACAAAGTTCCTGATGCCCTGCTATATTCATCCCCGCGGACGGAAATCTCCATTTGCGGTAAGCAGTTTTGTCCGGGATGTTGAATCGGG
>DCIQ01000076.1:5105-5242 GCA_002317435.1 Bacteroidales bacterium UBA1722
CAGAACGTCCTGTGGCTGCTGTTCAAGTTGATGGGCTTCTATACTCAGGCTGAATACCACACCAGTGAGGGCCGCATCGATTTGGTGGTCAAGACCCCGAAATATTGTTATGTTATGGAGTTCAAGCTGGACGGCAC
>DCIQ01000156.1:0-11720 GCA_002317435.1 Bacteroidales bacterium UBA1722
TTCAGGCCATTTCGATATGGATAATTTATGGCTGACAATTTATCGTCTTTCCATAGGTGTCTTCGGGAGCATGTCCTTTTTCCTGATAGCGAAGCCGGTATGGTCCCTTATACAGAGGTGGAATTTCTCAGAAATGCTCTGCCGCATCGGAACAGCTACTCTGGGAATATATTTTCTTCAGACATTTCTGCTGGAGATATTCATCCATAGCCTCCATCTGTATATTCCTCTGCCATGGTCCTGTATCGCCGCTCCGTTAATCGCACTTATAGAAATGGCGGCCTGCTACTCATTGGTTCTAATGATTCGTCGTACGAGAATAATCAGGCTGTTGGTGCTGGGAGAGGAACAGGTTTCAATTGACAAGTAGGGTGTAAAATAAATGCGGTGCGTCAGGAAGTACCTGTGACGCACCGTTCAATTTTGAAACTGCCGCTGTCTACTCAGCATAGTCGGCAGTGACCATTACAGGATAGTGGTCGCTGACGTAGGGGAATCCGAATTCTTCTGTTACTACGTGGTATGTAAGAGGGGTGATACCTTTAAGGAAGATATGGTCGATTACTTCCCTTCTCTCTATTGGTACACGGCCGTAACCGTGGTAGGTGCCGGTCCGGTCATAGTCTTCGGCGACTGCGGTTCTGGAATAGGTCATGCCTTCCACCAGCGGTGCGAGGGCTTCGTCTTCCACTGTGGAATTGAAATCGCCGGTGAGGACCATATAGGCTCCGGCGGCGAATTTCTCGTCAATCCACTTCATCAGCATCTTGCCTTCTTCAAGTCTTGCTACTTTCCCTACATGGTCGAAATGAGTATTCAGGAAAAAAAGTTCCTTGTTATCACACTGCTTGTCTATCAGGTGTACCCAAGTGGCCGTGCGGATACATGCTGCATCCCAGCCCTGTGATACTGTATCAGGGGTCTCGCTCAGCCAGATGGTGCCATTGCCCGCCAGTTCGAATCTGTCTGTCCTGAAATAGACGCTCATCGATTCGCCTTCGCCGTCAGGGGTTCCTGAATCACGGTCCAGTCCATAGGAAGAGTATCCTATAAGACTGTCCGCCATAAATGCTCTCTGTCTGCCTGTAACTTCCTGACAGCCGATTATATCCGGTTTCAGTTCTGCAATCATCTTCAGGGCGGCGGTCTTCCGGTAGAGCCAGCTGTTTTCGCCATCCACGTCATCCGAATGACTCATGCGGATATTATAGGACATAAGTTTGAGGTCCGCCTCCTTGGGCGCGGCGGTACATGATGCGAGCAGTGATACAGCTGCTGCGAATAACATAAGATGCTTCATTTTTATTTTTAGAATTTTGTACTGATAGTTTTTTACTTCACTTGGAATATGCAAATGTAGCAACTAACTGGTAAAAGTAAGTCTGTGAGAATATTCATCTTTTCTTTCCGGAAGGTATTCTATAGAAATAGTCCATACACAGATAATGATGGAATATGGGATCCGTGGATGTATCGGTGTTTTGGAATCCCCAGTAATATATGGAAAGACTGTGCCTTCCCAGACTTATTCCGCTTCCGAGAGAATACCTGATCTGTGGAATCTCCCATAATGTGGCTCTGTTGAGACTCAGATGCGGTTCTATGCTGATGAATGGCGAGAACTTGCTCTCCGGAATATCGACCTCGCACTGGAGACGGTTCCTCAGCAGTCTTTTCGGTTCGCTTTTCCCTACGGTGTATGTTTCCTGGAATCGTTCCCTGAGTGACAGTGTCGTAATGCCTACAGGCCATTTTCCTGTAACATGTCCGAGCCACCTGTGCTTGTTCACATAGACACCATCCCCCATATTTGTCGGCATATAGACATAACCCAGTCCCACTTTAAGATACCGGCATATCGTATAGTCGAAGAAAATGTCCCCGCGGACATCATCTATCTCACTCGAATGCATCTTGGTCCCCATCTCCGTGGCCAAAGTGATGTCGAAATTTCTGAAAGCCTCATATCTGATGCCAAGCGTGGGCCAGAGACCGAAATCGTGAATCTGATTCTGCGCCGATAGGGAGAATGATTCCAGCAAGAGGCATAAGATGCTGAATGAAAAGATTTTTCCGAGATTGCTCATGATTCCGGTATCTTGCTGCAAAGGTAAAAGCAAAATGCCGTATTCGTTAGTCGTTTTGCGAAAAATACTTTATATTTGTTTTGTTATGATTCGCGCGATATTCATGACTGATTTCACCGAGGCATTCCCCCACAAACTTCTGAGGGGTATTTTGGGTTATGCCCGCACTCATCAGCAATGGGTGGTCTGCCGGATGCCGCCATCCTTCAAAAAGCAGCACGGTCTGGAGGGTGTTCTCCTGTGGGCATTGAAATGGAAGGCTGATGTAATCATAGCCCAGTTTGAGAATACGGATAATGTGGACATTTTCACGGAGAAGGGGATAATACCGATAGCGCAGGACTATGTCCGGCCTTTCAAGAATATATCCAACATCACAAGTGATTATATCCGTACCGGTGCCGTCGCTGCGGAATTCTTCCTGAACAACGGTTTCCGCCATTTCGCATTTTATGGATATAAGGATGTCGTGTGGTCTGATGAACGTTGCCTCGGATATGTTTCGGAAATCAGAAAAGCGGGTCTGGAACAGAACTTCTGTGCCTATCAGAAGCAGAATCTGGAAGATTTGTGGTTCTATGATTCAGAACCCGTCGTGGAGTGGCTGCAGTCCCTTCCCAAACCCGTCGCCGTATTCGCCTGTGATGACAATCAGGGAAACAAACTGGCAGAGATATGTAAGATGAACGGATTTCGGGTTCCGGAAGATATATCCATCCTCGGGGTGGATAATGACGAAACTATGTGCAGTATGACAGACCCTCCTCTTTCCAGTGTGCGATTGGATATAGAAAAGGCAGGTTATCAGGTGGCGGAGATGGTCGAGTCCATTATGAAAGACAAGTCGTTAAGGCCTTATGACATCTTCATCACTCCTGTCAAAGTAGTGGAGCGTTCATCCACCAGTCTGCTGGTGACTGAAGACAATATGGTTTTGGATGCGTTGAAATATATTCATCAGAATATCCATAAATCCATTGCGGTCAGTGATATTCTTAAAAAAGTTCCGCTTTCGCGCAGACTCCTCGAAATACGTTTCAGGAACGTTACCGGCAAGTCGATTCATAAATATGTCATAGACTTGAGAGTGGATTGTTTTTCCAGACAGATTCTCGAAAGCGACCGCCAGATCGGAGAAATAGCATCATCTTTCTATGATGTCGATTACAATAACCTCTGCCGTTCTTTCAGACAGAAATTCGGAGTTTCCCCCAAGGAATACAGGAGACTATTTTTCGGGGATCAGGGCCGCCGCACCCCATAATCCGGAGTCGTTCAGAGCGGATGGAGCTATCTTGAGATTCTTTAAGGAATTGGGGTATAGGAACGAGTCCAGACTCTTTTTGAGGGCCTCTTCGAAATATCCGAACGATTTCGCCACACTTCCGCCGAAAGTGATGGCCCGAGGGTCGTATGCGTATAACACGAGTTTCGTGAATTCTCCAAGGTGATGTCCGAATTCTGACCAGATGCGCAGGGCATCGGCGTCACCTGCAGCGGCTCTTTCGGAAAGCGCCTTGCCTGTGGTGCCATAAACTGCGGAGAAGAAATTGCCGCTGCAGTAATACTCGTAGTTGTGTTCCAGATAGGGAGCGTTTCCGAGTTCTCCGGCTCCTGTGTTGGCTCCGTTATACAGTTCTCCGCCTGCGATGATCCCGACTCCCAGGCCTGTGCCCAGAGTGATGCCGGTCAGATCCCTGCATCCTGTCAGCGCGCCGTATTTATATTCCCCTATGGCGAAGCAGTTGGCGTCATTGTTTACATATACTTCCGTATGGAATTTCTCTGAAAGGATGTCCCTGACGGGTACGCATTTCCAGGAGGGGATGTTCACCACGTCATAGACGATGCCTTTCTCCGCATCCACTACGGACGGTACGCCGATGCCTATCCCTTCGATGTCTGTAAGATCGAATTCCTTTATCGCGTCGATTATGTATGAGATGCTCTCATCGAGAGTCATGGAGAATCCGGGAGAAGGTTTTTCTGTCTTCAGAAGCATCTTTCCGCCGCTGAACGAAGCGAGTTTCAGGCCTGTGCCTCCGAGATCGATAGCAAGTTTCATGTCGAATAAGATAGGATATGTTGTGTATGTACTCGAAAAGTCGACAAAGTTACCACTAATCTTTCGGATGTGTATATAATTTGCGAAAAAAGAATGATGTGTTGCGACGGCAGTCCCTTTCCTTTAATGATTCTACCTGAACTTGGCCGTGACCTCCGACAGTCTGACTCCGAATACTTTCAGCGCGATGGCGGCGAGTTCTTCCTCGTCACCCTGGATATGTATGGTGTGCTGGGTATGTGTGAGCGATTCTCCGGGTTTCAGGGCCGCCGCCGGAGAGGAAGTCTCCACCTCATAGAACGGGCCCATCACGGCACCCGTCTCCGTGGGACCGTCGTTGTAGGAATTTATGACATCACCGTGGAAGTGGTCCTCCTGCTCTCCCCACTGGCTGTTCACATAGTCGCATCCGTTTTCCGGGACTGAATGTTTCAGTATGTTCAATACCTTGTTTTCCGAGTCATAGCTGCCGCAGATGCCCGACGCGCTGCCCGAAGGAAGCCCCAGCTTGGAGCGGAACTTGCCGTCTATCCTGAAATAGATCACTCCGTTCTCCACTGTCAGCCGGTCGGAAGGAATCTTCCCGAAGTAGTCATCCTTCACGGGCGTGCCGGGGTATGAACGGTCGTAGGGGATGAATACGGTGGTGGAAGGGTTCGGCGGGAACATCCCCAGTATCCAGACGGACGGCATCCCTGTCCGTTTCGTCCACGGGGAGGTCCCCAGATTCGTGAGTGTATTGTCGGTCCGGTAGGCTATGGCTTTAAGCCTTGCGGCAATGGGGGTGCCCAGCAGCTCGGAGAGTTCCCCCTCTTCGAGGAGGGTCACCTCACGTCCGGCGCCGATGGCGAATTCCACTCCCGAGGCATTGGTCAGATGCCATTCTCCGGCGAAGGTGACATCTCGCAGCCCTCGGGAGCTCACGGAGAGCGGGGCGGTATCTATTGCCGCAGGCACCATCCAGTTCTCATAGGTCTGAGGGACTCCTTTTCTGAAGAACCAGGAGAACGGACCGCCCTCGGGACCTATCCAGAAACGTTCTTCTCCGCCATAAGGGTTGAACTGGGGGCTGACCGCCCCGGAGGCGATGTATTCGTGGTTTATCCAGCCATAGCCGGTGCCTTCCTTGCCGGTGGCGGTGGAGGTCATCACCCTGCCTTGCCATCGGGGGACTATCATTACTCTGGAGTTTCCGTCTTTACTGACGAGTTCCATGGGATCGGCTCCTGCCGATTTCAGCAGGTCGAGTTCTTCACCGTATGTCTTCATAAATCCTTGATATTTTCAGTAAAGTAAGTGAATCTGCGTGATTTTTCAAAAAACACCTTTCGGCGCGATTTTTGAGAGGGAAGGCGCGGCTTTTTTGAATTTTGATGTGATTTTCCCGGCATGTCATTAAACCATTCCGGGAAGGATATGTCAAAGGAGCGTTAAAACAGTTAGGAATACATGAAGAAGATTTTATTGCTGGTTATTATGACGGTTCTGGGTACGGGACTGCTCCCGGCGCAGATGGCACCTGCTGCTGGCCCCACGGTGCGCGTGAAACTTACAGATGCCGCCACCTCCGAACCGATAGGATTCGCCACGGTCTATGTTTCGAAGGACGGTACCACGGGGAAGGCCGTTTTCGCCCTTACCGGTGAAGACGGAGTGGCAGTGCTGGAAGGTGTGAAGAGAGGAAAATACATTTTCAAGGCGGAGATGATGGGTTACAATGCCTATACCGCGGATGTGACCGTTTCGGACAAGGATATCGACCTGGGGACCGTGAAGATGGAATCTGACGTGGCGATGCTGGATCAGGCCGTGGTCAGCGCCACGGCGAATGCCATCGTGGTGAAGAAGGATACCATCGAATATAACGTGGATATGTTCAAGACCACCGATAACGATGTTCTGGAGGACCTGCTCAAGAAACTTCCCGGCATAGAGGTGGGCAGCGACGGCTCCATAACTGCGAACGGCAAGACCATCAACAAGATAACCATCGCAGGGCGTACCTTCTTCCTCGATGATCCACAGATCGCTTCGAAGAATATCCCAGCCAAGATGATCAATAAGGTGAAAGTGCTGGAGAAGAAGTCCGAACAGGCGGAGTTCACCGGTATCGACGACGGTGAGGAGGAGACCGTATTGGATCTCTCTGTCCGTCCCGGGATGATGAAGGGGTGGTTCGGTACCGTTACCGGAGGTGGCGGACACGATCTTCCCACTGAAGAGCAGAAGGATCTTGGTTCCGGATACGACGGTCGCTGGCAGGGCTCCGGAATGGTGGGGCGTTTCACCGACAAGAGCCAGATAAGCTTCATCGGGAACGGGAACAATACGAATAACCGCGGTCTGCAGGATATGGCTTCCAGCATGATGGGGCAGATGCGTGGCGGCGGAGGCCCGGGCGGCGGCATGGGCGGCGGCCGCGGCATGTTCGGAGGCTCGAACGGTATCACCACTTCGTGGATGGGCGGCGTGAACGCCAATACGGGATTCGGAGATGACTCGGATAACGAGATAGGAGGGAACTATATGTATAACGGCTCTGACAATTCCGTTGTCTCCGAGAGTACGAAAAAGACATTCCTGACAGATCAGAAGAATATGCTTTCCACCAATACCGGTTCCAGCAATACCATCACCCGGGGACACAGGGCCGGAGCCGAGTTCGAGTGGGCGCCCACCAAGAAATTTTCGCTTCTGTTCCGTCCTCAGTTCAGCTATGGTACGGGTTCTTTCGATGAGAACAGTAATGTGGATACCAGGAATACTTTCAACGGCGGGGCCATGGATTCTCTGGTGAACAAGTCCACCAGCAGTTCACGCGGAGACAACGACAACTGGAGTACCAACGGACGGCTCCTCCTCAGACAGAGACTGGGCGGAAATGTAAAAGGCCGCTCCATCTCCCTGAACATCGACTACAAACTCTCCAAGAGCACCATCGTAGGATATAATTCCTCGACGACGATGACGGACTATGATTACGATAGCGAGGAATTGGATGAGGATGATAAATGGAAGACCAAAACCGTAGTGGACCAGAGATATAACCAGACACAGAAGAGTGCTTCACTTTCCGGTAATCTGACATATACGGAGCCTCTGGGCAAGAACTTCTTCCTGCAGGGGTCCTATCAGTTCTCCTGGAGCAGGAATGAATCAGAGAAGCTGACATACGATAAGGAATCGGGTTTCTATTCAAAGATGGATACCGCATATTCAAACCAGTTCGACAACAATTTCATCAACCAGAACATGCGTCTGTCTTTCGTAAAGCAGGAAGACAAATACAATCTGCAGATAGGTGTCAGCGGCCAGCCTGCCAAAACTGACAGCAAGGCTTACCTGTTCAACGCAGCCGGCTCCCGCCGCACCTACAGGGACACTTCATATACCGTGTGGAATTTCTCTCCTACGGCCAGGATCGAATTCGAATTTTCCGATTACGAATTCCTCCGCCTGAACTATCGCGGACAGACCAGCCAGCCGAGCATCAATCAGCTGTCGCCTGTGCCCGACAATTCCAACCCTCTGTATATAACCCTCGGTAACCCGACGCTGGCTCCATCCTTCAACCACAGAATCGGTCTGGACTATCGCAGAACCAATATGAAGACATTCGGTTCCATAGGAGCCATGACCAACTTCACATATACGAAGGATGCCATCGTGAATGCCAGCTGGTACACTCCCGACGGAATACAGTACACGCTTCCTCTGAATGTCAACGGACCTTCGTACAGCGGAATGCTTATGGTGATGGGAAATACCCCTCTTGGAGGCAGGGATTCGAAGTTCTCGATGAACTCATTCACGAGATTCTCCGCCAGCAGCGCCCTGTCGTACTCCGGAAACGGTGATGCGAAGACTTTCGAGGAGATACTCGCGTCGAAGGCGCTCCAGGAAGGTCGTACCACTTCCATCGGGATAAACGAGAACCTCTCTTTCGTATATCGCAATAACTGGATAGAGACCCGTCTTGGTGGAGTGATAGGATATAACAGAGCCTGGTACACCATAAGCACCAAACAGAATGCCGAGACCTGGAACAATCAGGTTACGGCCGAGATAAACGGAGACCTTCCCTGGAATATGGAAGTGAAGACCGACGGACGTTATTATATCTATCACGGATATTCCGACGGATATAACGAGAACAAGTTCGTGTGGAATGCCGAAGTGGCCCAGTCTTTCTTCAACAGCAAGCTCACTCTCCGTCTGAAAGTGTACGATATCCTGAATAAATCGCAGAATATCAACAGAACCACCACTGAAAACTATGTGCAGGATTCGTTGTCCAATACTCTCGGAAGGTATGTGATGCTGTCTCTTACCTTCAAGTTCGGTAATTTCGGGGAGGCCGGCAAGCATATGCCGGGTCCCGGCGGACGCAGAGGCGGTATGGGCGGTCCCGGTGCCGGCGGTCCTCCGATGGGCCCTCCTCCGGGAATGTAGTCCGAAGATAATGGAAAGAGCCTGCGGAATGGATGATTCTCCGCAGGCTCTTTTATGATGTGGCGTCATGTCCGCCCTCCCGGACTGAAACGGCGGTTCAGTTTCTCGATGCGACGAATCCCTCGAATTTCCTGAGCAGGTTCACCATATCCTCGGGGAGTTCGCTTTCCACGAATATGTGTTCATGCGTGCGGGGATGTTCGAATCCCAGGGTCCGTGCGTGGAGCGCCTGCCGGGGAAGCACCGCGAAGCAGTTGTCGATGAACTGCCGGTATTTCGAGTAGAGGGTCCCTTTCAGGATGCGGTCTCCTCCGTAGAGGCTGTCATTGAACAGCGGATGCCCTATGTGGTTCATGTGGACTCGTATCTGGTGGGTGCGGCCCGTCTCCAGTTTACATTCCACCACCGTGACGTATCCCAGTCTCTGAAGTACTTTCCAATGGGTGACGGCGTGTTTGCCGGAGGCTTCATCCACCACTTTATACCTTATGCGGTCGTTCGGATCCCTTCCTATGTTGGCGTCCACGGTTCCTTCGGAGCCATCCATATCTCCCCACACTATGGCGGTGTACCGTCTGTCGATGGTGTGATAGAAGAACTGCCGGGCCAGATGCATCTGGGCGTCATCGTTCTTGGCGATGAGCAGAGTGCCGGAGGTGTCCTTGTCGATGCGGTGAACCAATATCCCCATCCTGTCGTCCTCCGCGTCCGCATCCTGTGTGCGTCCCAGATACCACGCCAGACCGTTCAGGAGGGTTCCCGTGTAGTGCCCGTGTCCCGGATGTACCACCAGCCCGGCCGGCTTGTTGATGACCATCAGGTCGTCGTCTTCATATCTTATGTCGAGCGGCATCTCTTCCGGGAGAATCTCCAGTCCGTGCCTGCGATAGGGGAGGGAGATGGTTATCAGGTCGAGGGGTTTAATCTTATAGCTCGCCTTGGTGGGCTTGCCGTTCACACGGACATAATCTGCATCCAGCGCCAGCTGGACACGGTGTCTGGATGTGCCTTCGAGGTGTGCGGTGAGATATTTGTCCAGCCGGAGCATCTCCTGTCCGCGGTCCACGCTGAAACGGAAATGTTCGAACATTCCGTTTTCGGACTCTTCCTGTTCCCGGGAGAGTTCGAGGTTCTCCTCCTCCTGTTCGAGTTCGGTGATCTCCTGTTCGTCGGGATTATTCTTCATCCTTCTGGACTTCGGTTCTGCGGACTATCTTGCTCTGGTCTTTGGTGAAGTGGAGGGTCACTCCCGTGCCGCGCGGTACTTCTGCGGTCTCCGACGGTGCGGGCTCCTGGCCATAGACCATAGCGGAGAGAGAGTCCGCCGCGGTGATGACTGTCCCGTCATACAGGCAGGTGGAGATGTTCAGCGAATTGTCGAAGACCAGTTCGCGGGCGATGCGGTACCTGTATCCCGTGAGGTCGGGTATGAACGTGCCTCCGTCAGAGGCGTTCTGGCCGAGTATGAGGGTGATTTTGCTTTCGGACGGTATTACCGTGCCGGCCGGGATGGGTTTTCCCTGATATTCCTGGCCGAGGACATTGTTCGTGGCCATATCGGAAGTGTATCGTATCTTTCCGAGGACCAGCCCCTTGGTCTCCAGTTCGTTTCTGGCTTGGCGGAGGGAGAATCCCACCAGCAGGGGCATGTCCACTTTCTTCCCTTCCTTGGCGTTGATGGTGAGGATTATCCGGCGTCCCTTTTTTACGAAGGTCCCGGCTGCGGGGTTCTGACGGGAGATGGCTCCGCGGTTCAGAGCCTTTACATAGACGGAGTCCGTGACTTCCAGACGGAATTCGTGAGCTGCGGCGATCTGACAGGCTTCTTCCACCTGCATGCCGTAGAAGTCAGGCACTTCGTATTCCTGATTGTGCCGGGTGTACCGGTTCAGGAAAAATGAAGATGCCGCGTATAATGCGATCAGGGCGGCGGCGATGCCTGTGAATGTTTTCAGCCAGGGACGTCCGGAAAGCTTTCCTGTGGTTTTCTGTGATTTGCTCATAGACACAAAAGTAAGGTTTTCTGACGAAGTTCGGCTGAATTTTGAGAGAAACTTCCGTACCTTTGCCGCCGATGGAAAGATATTTCGACATAACACCACGGCAGAAAGAGCAGTTCGCGGCTCTGAAACCGCTTTATGAAGAGTGGAACGCCCGTATCAACGTAATCTCCCGGAAGGATATGGATTCTTTCGAAGAGCACCATCTGCTCCATTCGCTCGCCATCGCCAGATATGTGCGGCAGAATGATATTGCCTTCGGCAATGTCCTCGACGTGGGAACGGGAGGCGGTTTTCCGGGCATCCCCCTCGCCATCATGTTCCCGGAAACCCGATTCACCCTGTGCGATTCCATAGGGAAGAAGATAAAGGTGGTGGCGGCGGTGGCGGAGGCCCTCGGGCTGGAGAATGTGGAGCCGGTGTGGTGCCGCTGCGAAACCCTCCCCGGAGGATATGACTGGATAGTCTCCCGTGCCGTCACGGACTTCAGCAAGTTCTTTCCTCTGGTGAAGGGACTTTATTCCCGGGGGATAATGTACCTGAAAGGGGGAGACGTTCATTCCGAGATATCCGAATGCTGCCGGCAGTGCCGTCTTTCGCCTTCATCGTTCGAAATATGCAGAATCCGGGACTGGTATGAGGAAGAGTTTTTTGATGAAAAATATTTGGTAATTAATCAGAAAGCACTACCTTTGCACTCCCCAAAAAAGAGAAATAATTAAAATAGTATACTATGAAACGTACATTTCAGCCTTCACAGCGCAAGCGTCGTAACAAACACGGATTCCGTGAACGTATGTCCACTCCCAACGGACGCCGCGTTCTCGCAGCCCGCCGTCGTCACGGTCGCAAGAAACTTACCGTATCCTCAGAAGACAGATTCTAGTTTCTGAGAAAGAGTAAGTCGAAATCGATCCGGTTCTGTTTCAGGACCGGATTTTTTATGCCCTTGGCCACGCCGTTCAACAAAAATGGGNNNNGGTGGACATTTTTTGGCCAAATAATTCTAATGAACTTCCATGTCGGAGCGGAGCGACCCAGGGGGTCCGGGGGATTAGTCCCCCGGTAAGACACGTCGGATAACGTTATTCGGCCACGCCGTTCAACAAAAATGGG
>DCIQ01000156.1:11728-15188 GCA_002317435.1 Bacteroidales bacterium UBA1722
GGGTGGACATTTTTTGGCCAAATAACGTTATATTTGTGCTATGGACAGACTTTTTCTCATAGACGGTCACGCTCTTATGTTCAGGATGTATTATGCATTCCTGCGCCGGCCGATGATAAATACTAAGGGGACTGACGTCTCCGTGATGTTCGGTTTCATGAAATACCTTCTGGAACTCATCAGAAGGGAAAATCCGACCCATCTTGGGGTGGCTTTCGACCCCCCGTGTCCTACATTCCGGCACGAGAAGTTCCCGGAATACAAGGGGAACCGTGATGCCACTCCGGAAGTGATAAAGGCATCTCTCGATCCTCTGGTGGAGATGGTAAGGGCTTTGGGTCTCCCCGTGCTGATGGTCCCCGGCTTCGAGGCCGATGACGTGATAGGAACCATCGCCAGCAGGGCGGGGGCAGAGGGATTCCGGGTCTATATGGTGACTCCGGACAAGGACTTCGGCCAGTTGATTACATCGAACATCCTCCAGTACAAGCCGGGTAAGTCGGGAAGTGAGAACGAGATTCTCGGGAAGAAGGAGGTCTGCGAAAAATACGGCATTTCCGCGCCCGGGCAGGTGATCGACATCCTCGCGATATGGGGGGATGCCGCTGACAATGTCCCCGGGGTGCGGGGAGTGGGGGAGAAAGGCGCATCCCGGCTGGTATCGCAGTTCGGAAGCGTCGAGGGGATAATGGAACATCTGGACCAACTGTCCCCCAAGCAGGCCGAAGCCTTCAGGGAAGGGGCGGAACAGCTCGCTCTGAGCAAATATCTGGTGACCATAAGGACGGATGTCCCGATGGAGTGCTGTAAGGAGGAATTCGAGATTCTCCGCAGGAAGGAGCCGGCACAGGGTGGCGGCCGCACCATCGCCGAACTTTTCGCCGAATATGAATTCAACTCGCTGAAGGGTTTATTGCCGGAGGCAATATTATCTTCTGAGACGGCGGAGGTGCGGGAGAATACCGTACCTGTCTTTACGGAGTGCGGGGTGGCGGAAGTTGTGGAAGCGGCCGGGAAGGAGAGGGTCGCAGGCATCAGCCGTGCATCATCGGGTGCATGGTGCATCTCCGCAGGGGAGTGTGTGGCAGTGGCGGAGGATATCTCCGGGATACGCGCTCTTCTGGAGGACGGAACTGTGGCCAAGGCCGGTTACGACCTCAAGGGTCTGGCGGGGGAAGCCCGCTTGCACGGCATCTCTCTGAACGGATATCTCGCGGACATAGAGATCATGCATTATCTGATAAACCCGGAACAGTCCCATAAGATAGAGGTGCTGGTGCGCTCGTTTCTGAATGTGGAGCCGGAGAAGATGGGCGGCGGGGAGATTCCGGCGCAGGAGACGCTGTTCACGGAACCGGACCTGTTCTCCACCGTACAGGAGCAGCCTTCCGTTCAGGTGTCGGTACAGGAGAAGACTCTCACGTCACTTCTCCCCGGACTTTACAGGGCCGTATGGGGGAAACTTTCGGAGGACCCCCGGCAGGTGCGGCTGTATGAAGATATGGAGATGCCTCTCATCAGGGTGCTGTCGGATATTGAACAGGAAGGGTTCAGACTGGACACGTCCCGTCTGGCGGCATTCGGAGATGAACTGCGGGGACAGATTTCCGCCAAGGAGGCTGAAATCAGGGAGATGGCAGGAGAACCCACCTTGAATATCCTCTCCCCGCAGAAACTCGGACTGGTGCTTTTCGACAAGATGAAACTGGATCCCAAGGCGAAGAAGAATTCGAAAGGGAGCTACAGCACTGACGAGGAGACTCTCACAGCCCTCTCAGACAGGCATCCGATAGTGAATGCCATTCTGGAATACAGGGAGATGCGGAAGATGCTCTCCACCTATGTGGAACCCCTGCCGGGACTGCTCTCTCCGCGGGACGGGAAGATTCATACCACCTTCAATCAGGCTCTTACCGCTACCGGACGGCTCAGCTCGATGAAACCGAACCTTCAGAACATTCCGGTACGTTCGCAGATGGGAAGGGAGATTCGCAAGGCCTTCATTCCTTCTTCCGAAGGGAATGTGCTCGTTTCGGCCGATTATTCCCAGATAGAACTCCGCCTGATGGCGGCACTCAGCGGGGATCCGGGGCTTACGGAGGCCTTCCGTGAAGGAAAGGATATCCATACGGCCACTGCGGCGAAGATATTCAGGGTGGATGAGACTGAAGTCACCAGAGAGCAGCGTTCCAGAGCCAAGACGGCGAATTTCGGTATCATATATGGGATTTCCGCTTTCGGTCTCTCCCAACGGCTGGGCATATCCCGTACCGAGTCCAAGGAACTGATAGAAGAATATTTCAACCAGTATCCGGGTGTGCTGTCCTATATCGAAGGGATGAAGAAGAAAGCGGGTGAGAACGGATATGTGGAGACGCTTTTCCATAGGAAGAGGTATCTCCCGGATATAAATTCCAGGAACCAGGTGGTCCGTGGACTTGCCGAAAGGAATGCCGTGAACGCTCCTATCCAGGGGACGGCGGCCGATATCATAAAAGTGGCTATGATAAGGGTGGCGGAGAGGCTCCGCCGGGAAGGAATGGCTTCCAGGATGATACTTCAGGTACACGATGAACTGATTTTCGATGTGCCTGCCGGCGAGGTGGAGAAGATGCGGGAAATAGCCCGTGAGGAGATGGAAGGAGTATTGGACGTGGGCTTTCCTCTGACTGTGGAGTGCGGAGTCGGAACGAATTGGCTGGAAGCGCATTGACGTATGAAGCATATCCGGAAATACGAGGTGGTGCAGGAAGAGGAACTGGCTCTCCTGGCGGGCAGGGGGGACCATGACGCTTTTTCGGCTCTGGTGGACAGGACTTCCGTTCGTCTGAGGAATCTTCTTTCGGGATATGGTCTCGGCACTGAAATAGATGACGTGTGTCAGGAATCCTACAGAAAGGCATTTCAGGCGATGGCGACATATTCACCGGAATGTTCCCGGTTTTTCACCTGGCTGACCACCATCGCCGTCCATACGGCGCTGGATTATCTGCGTGCCAGATCCAGAAAAGATGTCTCCTCCCTGGTCGATGAGGAGGGGATGATTCTCGATTCACCTTCATCGGACAGGACATCCGCGATGGTGGATTCTCCCGAAGAAATGCTTATCAGGCATCAGTTTTGCGAAAGGATGATCGCCCATATCCATTCTCTTCCGGCTCTGTACAGGGAGATAGCCGAATACCGGTTTCTGGATGAACTTCCGTACGATGAGATCGCATCGAAGACGTCTCTCCCTCTGAATACGGTCAGGACCAGAATCCGCCGGGCGAAAGAACTTCTGGTGGAACTTATGGAAGAGTGATATGATGTTTGCGTGCCGAATTTTATTTTATATTTGCTAAATAATTGACTTAATAGGTTTTGGCTGGAAAAGAAAGATATGACAGGAGATCCAGGGTTCACCACACCTTCGCGGAGGTGGTGGAGGCCCCCATTTATTGGACTCTCTGGGGACTTG
>DCIQ01000156.1:15295-15774 GCA_002317435.1 Bacteroidales bacterium UBA1722
CTGAATGACCCTTTGGCCATCGTCTTCGAGTTCGCCGACAGGATAGTCTCCATATTCGCCAGAGCCGATATTTTCAATTCCAAACCTTTCAGGCGTGTTTTCCGGGGGATGTATATGCTTCCGGCCTACCGGATGAATGTGGACGGGGAGAAGTCTCTCACGAGAAATCGTGATTCGTTCGGCGAGGCTGTCGAAAGACTGCTCGGAGGGAATGCCGTGGCGATATTCCCGGAGGCGATGAACCAGACCAGGAGATGGCTTGGAGAATTTACTTCGGGCTATCTGAGAATAGCGTTCCGTGCCGCGGAGGAAAGTGATTTCTCCAAGGATGTGGTGATTCTTCCGATATGTAACCACTATACGGGGTTCTTCAGAATGCGTGAACGGATGATGCTCAAGATAGGAAAGCCCATTCACCTGCAGTCCTACTACGAGATGTATAAGAACAAGCCCAGAACCGTCCAGAGGGAACTGAACCA
>DCIQ01000156.1:15867-17101 GCA_002317435.1 Bacteroidales bacterium UBA1722
ATACCCAGTACGGGAGAAACTATTGCCGGAGGCTTGGAAAAAATCCCCGTTATCTTCCCGATAAATTGGTGACCGATAAGGATCTGGTAGCGCATCTGGACCGGATGAATGCGGCGCATCCCGAGGAGATGGACGCACTCTACAAGGGGCTGGCCAAGCTGCAGGACGCCACCCGCAAACTGAAAATAAGGGACTGGCTCTTCGACAAACCTCTTTCGCTGACCAGGCTGGTGCTCTCCGGAATCTCCCTGTGCCTGCTGTTCCCGCTGTTCGTGTTCTCCCTCATACCCCATATATTCATATATCTGGCGCCTATTCCCATAACCAGGAAACTCAGGAAGAAAAATGACTCTTCCAGGATGTTCATCGGAGGGGTGCAGTTCCTGCTTTCGTGCCTGCATACGGTGCCCGTGTCCTACACCATTACGTTTCTGCTGGAGGGATTCCTTATATCGTGGATATTCGCACTGATCCATCTCGCCCTGCTCCCGTCCCTGGGAGTGTTCGCCTGGAATTACCGCAAGCTTTTCATCAAATGGAAGGGGGCCGTGTGGTACAGGACTATGGAGCAGGCCCATTACAGGAAACTCCGGAAGACCCGCGAACTGCGGGAGCGGATATTCAGCCGTCTGGACGAACTTATGCGGGAGGTGGGATGATGCCGGTATGGGAACGGAGATGACCAATCACACATCATATCATATTTATAAACCTTAATCAATTCTGTCACTGAAATGAATACACACGACGATGAAGTATTGTTGGATTCCCTTCTGTCCAAATTGGAGCAGATTCTGAACTGCAAGGATGAATCCTCCGTTGATGAATCTTCCTTTATTTCCTGGCTGAACCCCGGCCTTCCGTATCAACCTGAATTCTTCAAATTCATAGGACAGCCGACGAGTTCCAATGAGGCATTGGATAATGCCGAGGCTTTCGCCAATCAGGTGAACTCCATACCTACAGCCTGCAGCGGAGTTTTCGTTCCTTCCTCCGCAAACCTCGCCCAGATTTATGGCAAGGTCCTCGAGACATCGAAAATCCCCAATGACGAGCTTACTCCGGAAGAAGAGGCCAAAGTAGAAAAGCTGCGTTCCAAACTGAAAGCTACATATAAGAAGGTTAACGTATTCACTGAAGAAGAGGAGGAGGTCGTAGATGACTCTCCTCTGGTAAAGCAGTATCAGGAGTATATGGATGCCTATAATCTGGCTCTGCTGACCTACAATAACAA
>DCIQ01000050.1:0-2179 GCA_002317435.1 Bacteroidales bacterium UBA1722
GTTCGCTTCCCCTGTTCACTACACGGTAATCGAAAACATCGATATATGTGTTCAAATCCTGCTGCAGGACTGTCCTGACCGTGTCAGATTTTATATCCACCTGACAAATCTGAGCGTGGTGTTCATCCCTGCTCTGGCGGGTCATCCAGAACATATCATCGGTTCCGAGCCAGATGCGTCTGTGATATTTATCGTAAGTATCCTTATGTTTCCGGGGAAGGGTCTGCAGGACACAGGTCTGATCCTTGAACTGTGACATATCTATGGTCCGGCTGCTCTTGTCAGTCATATCGAAGATGTGGAGAGAACACTTTTCACCGGGTTCTCCGGGCATCTGGTATTTGTATTTCTCGAGAGTGGGACGCGGTTCTGTGATGGAGTTGATGACCCACAGTTCCTTTATGCCGCTCATATCGAATTCGAGTGAGGCGAAATGCTTCGAATCGGGAGACCATGCACCGTAGAGTGAATAACGTCCGGTGCTGTCGCGGTCGAGAGTGCCTTTATAATTATCCGAGCCGTAAGGGACCGTCGGAGTGCCGTCAAAGGTAAGCTGGTGCTCCACTACTGTAGAATCCTTTTCATCCTTGGTCAGTTTGCGGAGATTCTCCATATCCGTCCAGAACACATTATATCCCTTTACATATAGAACCACGGATGTGTCGGGGGAGATGGAAGCCCACTCGGGAAATTCCTTTTCCTTCTCATTATCGGATACGTCCGTCAGGGTACGTGATGCGATATCGTACTCGAAACGGAAGAGTTTCTTCTCCATATCCTTGGTGCCCACGAACTTGGGCTTGTCCGATGAGGCGGAATCAGTTTTTTCTTTCTTGGGCACGAGGAGATTCGACTGGAGTTCGAACGTGAACGTCCTGTCGTCTTTCAATTTCAGGTTCTTCAGAGGAATGTGCTGTGCATCGTATGGATCGAGGGTCATCTCAGTGAGCTGGACAGCGAGCTGTTCGAGATCAAAGACGGGAGTCTTGGTACGGGCGGCAGGATCCACGATATAGTAGTAAGTACCCTCCGTATCACTCCATGTATACCAGAACTTGTCTGAGTTCTCGAACCAGACCGGATGGATGGAACGGCTCTTCACCAGACGCCCCATCTTCTTTATGGAGAATTTCTCGGCCTGATCGTAATCGGCACGGGTGACAGGAGTCATCTGCTGGGCGGACAGCGAAATGCATGTCAGGAGCATCAGCGATAACGGAATGAAAAGTTTACGTGTCATATAAATAAGTAATATGTATTTCTGTTACAAAATTTGGTTCCGGAGACCGGATCAGGCCGATATCATGTATATCAATACGGTACAGTATGTCCTTCGCGGGGCCATTCCCCCACTTCCATGTCGTGAATCTCCCCGTCGTCTATGTGGAAACGGACAGCAGTCCTGACTTTATGGAATCCGGAGATGCCTGCAGCGCCGGGATTAATGACCAGCATCCCGTAATGGCGGTCATTCATGACCCTGAGTATATGTGAGTGTCCGCATACGAATATGTCGGGACGGTAAGCTTCGATAAGCCTGAGGGCCCTGAGGTCATATCTTCCGGGGTACCCGCCGATATGCATCATAAGCACTTTCTTCCCCTCGCAGGTGAATTCCTGCATATACGGAACACGCTGGCGGATATGGTAGTCATCGCAGTTGCCATACACTCCCGTAAGAGGACGGAAGCCGTTGAGCTCTTCCAGACATTCCATAGTTCCGAAATCCCCGGCATGCCACACCTGATCCACCCCTTCGAGGAACTCCATAACCTTCCCGTCGAAACAGCCGTGAGTGTCAGATATGATGCCGATATATGCCATAGGACTATTTTCCGACAAAGGTAGTCATAAATGACCGTTATAGTTTTCTGAGGATTTTCCTGCCTTCGGATACCAGTTCTTCCGCTTTCTGTGACGGTCCGAAATCGGTGGGAGCGAATTTCAGCAGGACTGCATCGAGTTCCGCCTTCTGGGACTGAGTGGCCGTTTCGCGGAATATCCTGATTTTCTCGAAGTCCTGTATCCCCTCCACCAACCGGATGAAGCGGATGCTCGGGCCGTCCGGGTAGAGCAGATATGTGTCACCGGATGTCCACCGACCGTAACGGCTGTCCATGCCGGGTTCTTCAGGCCAGCTGTTGAGAGCCCAGCGGAGGTATCCGTCATACCCGACGGC
>DCIQ01000050.1:2270-7873 GCA_002317435.1 Bacteroidales bacterium UBA1722
GTGTAGAATGTAAGTATCTGTCCTTTGGACTTGCGTCTGGCTATGGCTTCGGGAGAGAGGAGATCGAACTGGTATGTCACGCTCATATCGTAAATCTTATCCGCCTCTTCGGAGTCCACATTATAATTGGCCGCGCCGGCGATACGGTATTCCGGATCCGCCTCCATGACCAGTGAATATGCAGCATTCATCTGCTCCATCGGCCTTTCGTCCATGGCGATACATGTGATGTCGAACCACCCCTTCTCCTTCAGATGGGAGGCGAAGTCCTTCAGGAAAGGAAGTACCAGGTCGCGGTATGCCTTCTCCTGAGGACGACAGTCCACCTGTTTCACGCTATTGGTAGCGCAGTCATAATAATCGATTTTATAGTGCCATGGAACGAGGGTATAGCAGTCTATCTGCTCCTTGATGCCGCAGTCCATCATAAATTCTATCCACTGGTCAAAAACCGTATAGTCATAGCTCCACGTACCGTCGATATGCCTGAACTTGGCTATCATATCCTCGAACGGATCAAATGTCTGAGAGTTCCACGGGTGCTGGATTATGGAAGCCGTTATCACCTTGGCCCCGGCATCGGCATATCTTTTCATCGTCGGACGCATCAGGTCGAAATGCTCTTCGCTCCACAACGGGACTCCGAAATATCTGGCCACCGCGTAAGGATTCTGCCACAAGTCGAGGTGGAATCTCCACTGGTCGGGTTCGGGAAGTACGTGATCATATACTTTCAGCTGATAAGGAAGCGCCGTGACCTCTCTGTCACAGGTGACGGAAAGTGTGCCTTTATATACGCCTGGCTTCGTTTCTGCCGGTACTTTTACTTCTATCCAGAGCGGGCGGGTCGTTCGGGCCGGGACAGAGAGTTCGCCTGCGGGGTCAAGACCGTCCGGGACCAGTACACTGTCACTCTCCCCCGGGCGTCCGGCGATGGTGTAGCGCACGAACCATGTGCTTATGCTTGAGGATGGTATGACCGACTTGCCGCACCTGAGGTCGGATGCAGTCATTCTGACGGAGGAGATGTCCGAAGGGGTGGAGATCACCGCCTGTGCGGACACCCGTTCACCTCTCCATGCCTCGAGACTGATGCTTTTCTGCACCTGAGCCACCTGACTGCGGGAGTACTTGACATCGATACTGCCCCAGCCTATGGCCGTTTTAGTGAGAGAGGCCCAGGCACTCTGGTCTCCGGGATGCGGGTCCGACGGTTCGATGATGCCGCCGCGGTCAGCGGCTGACAATACTGTAATGGAGCAGACAATGGCTGCGATGGATAATGTCAGTTTTATTCTCTTCATAATAACGGTCGTTTCTGCAAAAATAGTGATTAATTCGGCTATCCCGCAAGACTGCGGGTCGGATTATCCGAACATTCTCCAATGTGCAAGTCATACCGCCCTATGCCTGACTGAGGAATCAGATTCCGCCTTATGAGAGCAGTTTCCTCACCAGTGCCGAGATAACCTTCCCGTCCGCCTGGCCGGCCAGAGCCTTGGTCGCGGTACCCATCACGCGCCCCATATCGGCCATCGACTTGGCACCCAGGGACTCGATAATCTCCCGTACCTTCGCCTCCACTTCCTCTTCGGAAAGGGCCTTGGGCAGATATTTCTCTATCACGGCAGCCTCCGCCAACTCGTTCTGAGCCAGTTCGGGACGGTTCTGCTGAGTATAGATTTCAGCACTCTCCCGGCGCTGCTTCACGAGCTTCTGAGCGAGCTTGACTATCTCGCTGTCCTCGAGATGTTCCTTCGAACCTCCCTCCGAAGTCTTGGCCAGCAGGATGGCAGCCTTGACGGCACGTACCGAAGCGAGAGCCACGCTGTCGTGCGCCTTCATCGCCTCTTTCAAATCATTCTGAATCTGTTCTTCCAGTGTCATAATTATAAATATTTAAAGAATCATCTAACCCTGACGGAACAAGTCCCTGCAAAGCGCAGGTATGTCCGCCACCTCCACTATACGGATTCCATCCGGCCTGCGGAAGTCCTCCGGCAGATTATAGGAAGATATGTAAATGGACCCATACCCCAGCCGGGCCGCCTCATTTATCCTCCTCTCTATCTGGCTCACAGGACGGATCTCCCCGCTGAGCCCCACCTCCGCGGCGAAACAGGTCTTCAGGGAGATGGCCAGATCGAAATTTGACGAAAGTATGGAGGCCACCACCGCCATATCGCAGGCCGGGTCGGTCACCTTCATCCCTCCGGCGATATTCAGGAACACGTCCTTCGCCGAAAGCTTGAAACCGGCCCTCTTCTCCAGCACCGCCAGCAGCATATTGAGCCTCCGCGAATCATATCCCGTCGCCGAACGCTGCGGCATACCGTACGCAGCCGTGGAGACCAGTGCCTGTATTTCTATGAGGAACGGTCTGGTCCCGTCCAGCATCGCCCCCGTCGCCACTCCGCTGAGGTCATCCTGATGCATCGGAGTAAGTATCTCCGAGGGATTTGTCACCTCCCTCAGCCCCCTGTCCGTCATCTCGAAAATGGCCAGTTCGGCGGTGGAGCCGAACCTGTTCTTGATGCTCCTGAGAATCCGGTACGAATGCCGGGTATCCCCCTCGAACTGCAGGACCACATCGACTATATGCTCCAGCACCTTGGGTCCCGCGATGGAACCGTCCTTCGTGATGTGCCCGATGAGGATTACGGGCGTCCCGCTCTCCTTGGCGAAGCGCAGCAGCGCCGTGGCGCACTCCTTCACCTGAGACACCGAGCCCGCCGACGATTCGATGCTGTCGGTGTAGATGGTCTGTATGGAATCCACTATCATCAGCTGCGGCCGCACCGCCCGTGCCTGTTCGAGGATATTCTCCAGCAGGGTCTCGCAGAGCACCTGACAGTTATCGTCCGCCATACTTCCGATGATATTGCCTTCGGCAATACCTTTCTTCAGTCTTTCGGCCCTGATCTTAATCTGCCGCGGGGACTCCTCCCCGGAGACATACAGTGTGCGCAGGTCCGTCCTGTGCAGGGGAATCTGCAGGGAGAGGGTTGACTTCCCTATCCCCGGTTCGCCGCCGATGAGTATCATCGATCCCTCCACGATGCCGCCTCCGAGGATGCGGTCCACCTCCCCGTTTCCCAGCAGCAGACGCTGCTCGTGCTCGATGGATATCTCCCCGAGCGGTTTGGGCACGGCCATCCCCACCCCCAGAAGCGCCCGGTCACGGGATACGGTCCCGTTCCCCGATGAAGCCGCACTCCGGGCAGCCTTGGGCTCCTCCACCATAGTGTTCCACTCCCCGCAGGCAGGACACCTGCCCAGCCACTTCGCACTCTCATTACCGCACGAAGTGCAATACCATACGCTGCCTTTTCCCTTAGCCATATCGTTCCATTATTCCGACTTCAAAAGTAACGATTTTTACCGCTTACTAAATTGCGGAAGAACCACACTGTATATCTCATAATTAAAATAGTTTATGTTAATAGTATACTTACTTAAGTTTCGCAAGTGTATTAATTTTTGTGTTTCAAATAGTTATCGTAGGTATTCCACTTTACTTTCAAGCCCTCCGGGCTTGTTTGTCATCTTATCTACCCCCTACATCCCCCCTCCATAGGAGGGGGACTGCTGTCGCACATCCTGCAGATGTGCTCCGATAGGAACAAGTTTCGCACTTGCGAAACTTGAGTATACTTATAAGAAGGTCTAGTTATGGTCGGATCAAAACCTTCCAGTAACCTCCAAAATCTGGTCCGACACGCTTGATAATGCCTCTTTCTTGTAGTCGTGCCAGATGCTCTTTTATCGTTCCGTCAGATTTACTGAGCTTGAAGCAAAGTTCCGCCCTTGTACAGTGGGGATTTGATACCAAAATATCAATAATGCTCTGGGCGGTTTTTCCGACTTTTGTCTGAGCGGTTTTTACTACCTCTGGGCGGTTTCTCTGGGTGGTATCCTTACCATCTGGGCGGTTTTTTGAAAGGACTATCTCATCCTCCGGACGGTATTCCGGTTCCGGCCTCTTTGAATTGGCAAAACTTTCCAGAGCGGCCCTATCCATACCATAGTTCACATTAGGGATGGTGGTATAGAAAAAGCTGCGACTGGAATCAAAGTAAGGCTGCCTATTGTCCTTATAAGTCGGCAAGATGGAAGTCTCGCTGACAATCTTCCTCAGTCCGCTGCCTCGCTTCTCCATATATTCCAACTGTGCGAAGACCTCAGCAATAATCGGATTACGCCGCTTCGAAGAGACCTTTAAAAGTTCAAGCCTCACCAGATTGAACGAATCAGCTATTCCTCCAGGCGATGTCGTCTCTATCCTATCATCATAGATATTGACAGCCACTTCGGCGCCAAGTTCCGTATAATCCCTGTGAATGAGGTGATTGACGCACATTTCCTCAATGGCCCTCTCTGAATACTCCGGAAGGTTGAGACGATAATCCGGCAGTTTGAACCAAGGCACAGCCGTATTCGCCTTGATAAAATTCTTCGCCATCTTGAGATTGTACAGCAGATTCCCTTGAAATTCATCATCGTTGATGGTATCATTCTTATCCAGACCTTCCCAACGAGTGCAATAGACGCGGGATTGCTTTATCGGACACTGGTCCACGAAAAGAAGTCCTGCGTTGGTAAGATGACCATCGTCCGTCACCAGTCCGAAGGAATTCAAGAGATTCTCCTCCCATTTGGCTCCGGAGCGCAGATTATACTCACGTTCAAGCATATTGAAAGTATGCTTGCTTCTCAATTCATTAGAGACAAGGGAATCCCAGCTTCTATTACTGCCTTTCAAGACAAGATTAAACAGTTGATGGGAATCAGCCGCAACACTCTCGTTACCCATCCTCACAAAGGCAATACGCTTTTTCTTCCACACATAGTAATAAGGGGTCTGACCTCCTGCAGCCACCTTCACCTCCAGCGCGACTTTCCCGTCATCGGTGGTTTCCGGCGACAAAGTGAATACAGGCACCGGATCCATATGGTCCTTTATCAACTGGCTGATGTTATCGGCTGTATCCTGAGGATCAGCCAAACCTATGACTGTGCCGTCATTCGCCACTCCGTAGTATAGGGCACCGCCTTCTCCATCAGCAAAGGCACTTACACTCTTCATCCAGCTCTCCGGCGGATCTTTTTCCAACTCTTCCTTGAAGTCGTAAGCAGAGCACTCCACAATCAGTTTATTTCCAGCGATTTTCATATTACGCACAACTTCCTTCCACTATTCACGATGTCGCCACACTAAGGCGACAATCTCCTTTAAATGCAGGACACCTGCCCAGCCACTTCGCGCTCTCATTACCGCACGAAGTGCAATACCATACGCTGCCTTTTCCCTTAGCCATATCGTTCCATTATTCCGACTTCAAAAGTAACGATTTTCCGGGGCAAGAACATAGTATTCGGGAGAAATCAAGCATGATTTTCTTCGGATTTCCATCATTCAAGCCTTCCTTATCCTCAGTGTGCTATTATTTTATTACATTTGCGTCAGTTGGGCTGATTGTGTATCTGTTTCTCAGGCTTGTAGGATAATATTCTTGACTTGGGGGAGGAGCGTTTTCAGACGACTGACATACAAGACGTTACTTGACGTTTATCTTCTAAACTCAAACTTCGCAACTTTGATT
>DCIQ01000050.1:8038-13463 GCA_002317435.1 Bacteroidales bacterium UBA1722
AGTGTGACTCCCACGTCTTTTTTTGTTATCCGTTCGGAAGGGAGTCCCGGCATAGCAGCCTTTGGAAGGCAAAACCTGCACGATGGATAAGAAAATTTTTCCGGCATCGATTCTTGAACAGTCTGCCGAGTTGATGTTCATCCGGGATAAGCATCTGTCCGGGATTCTGTATCTCACAGTCCTGACAGTCATAACCGGTGCACTCGTGGCCATCAACTATATATAGATGTCAATGTACAGGCACCCGGCATCATAAAGCCGAGACAGGACCATACAGCCATTACAAGTACCACCAGCGGTTTTGCATCCCAATGCCGCCTTCTTCCGAACAGCAGGGTGAAAGAAGGGGATACGTTGCTCATAATCCGTTCGGAACAGATAACAAACAAGCTTCCCGCTCTTGAACAGCGGCGTACGGAACTGGAGGACCAGATATATGATTTGAGGAATATCACCACCAGAAGTCCATATCAGGTTAAGCTCAAGAGTTCAATGTATAAACAGGATGTGCTTTACTATATCGCTCAGTGGAATGAAGCGGATGCCAAACGGAAACAGAAAAAGCAAGCCTATGAAAGAAGCAAGCAGCTGTTTGAGGCCGATGTGATTCCTCTTTCCGAATTCGAGCCGGTGGAATTGGACTATACTCAAGCAGAAAATGCCATCCAAACTCTCACTGGATATCAGAAACGCCAATGGCAGTCAGATCTCATAAAGTATGAAAACGAACTTCGGGATATAGAAACGCAGATAAATCAGATTTCTATTCAAGATTCAGAGACTGTCATTACTTCCCCCGTGACGGGTACAGTGCAGAATACACAGACCATTTTCAACGGCTCATATATTACCGCCGGGCAACAGATTGCGGAGATATCACCCGACGGGGACTTGATGGCGGAATGTTATGTTCAGCCCAAGGATATCGGCTATATGAAAATAGGGATGAACGGGAAAATTCAGGTATCGGCATTCAACCATAACGAATGGGGTATGATACGAACGGCAGTTGATGAGATATTTGATGACGTATCTGTTTCTGAAGACGGCACACAGTCATTCTATAAAGTCTATTGCTCCCTTGAATCCGACTATCTGACCCTGAAGAACGGATATATGGGTTATGTCAAAAAAGGGATGGTGATAAATGCTCACTTCATAATCACCAGAAGAACGGTGTTCCAACTTTTATATGACCGAATAGATAAATGGCTTAACCCCAACCTCAACACTGAAGATGAAAATGAATAAAGGTGTAAAAATCAAACAGCACGATATCACGGACTGCGGTGCAGCCTGTATGGCATCGATAGCCGCATACTATGGTCTCCAACTACCCATTTCGAAAATCCGGCAGATGGCTTCTACTGACAGGAAAGGGACGAATGTGGTTGGTCTCATAGAAGCTGCAAAAAAACTCAAATTTGACGTCAAGGCAGTAAAGTCCAAAAACACTGACAACTCGAACAATATAGCACCGCTCTACAAGATACCCTTACCGGCCATCGCTCATATCATCAAAAATGGAAAACTTCTTCATTATGTCGTAATATATTCCGTCAGGAAAGATAAAATCCAAATAATGGATCCTGGTACCGGAGAATTGGAATGGAGTAATATGGAAGACTTCAACAAGGAATGGACCGGTGCGCTTGTACTCCTTCTGCCGCAGGAGACATTCGAAAAAGGTAATAAGAAAACCTCGATGCTGGCCAGATTCAGATTTCTGCTCAGACCTCATCGGAAGGTGGTCGCAGAATCCATCTTCGGAGCCGCAATATATACTCTGCTCGGACTATCCACATCCATATATGTGGGGAAAATAGTAGACTACGTTATTCCGAACGGAAATTCCAATCTTCTGAATCTGTTAAGCGTATTGATGCTTGTCATTCTGATATTGAGCCTCTTTATCAACGCAGTCAAAACAGTTTATATGTTGAGAACAGGCGTCAAAATCGACACCAGACTGATTCTTGGATACTACAAGCATCTTCTCAGACTGCCGCAGTCCTTCTTCGACACCATGCGCTCCGGAGAAATCATCTCCAGAGTGAATGACGCCGTAAAAATACGGTCATTCGTCAACGACACTCTCGTAGGACTGATGGTGAATGTCTTTACAGTGATATTCGCCTTCGCCCTGATGTTCACGTATTATTGGAAATTGGCAGTCATAATGCTATTGATAATACCTATGTATCTTCTCATATTCATTCTGTACAACCGGGTTAACAAGGTGATTCTCAGAAAGGGGATGGAACAGGCGGCCGAACTGAATGCTCAATTGGTAGAATCGATAAATACTGCCGGAACAGTCAAAAGATTCGGTCTTGAGGAATATGAAGATATCAAAACCGAGAGCCGTTTCGTGACATACATAAAGAGCGTCTATAAATCCTCCATCAATACGATGTGGTCTGATACCGGTACGGACGGAATATCACGTCTGTTCACCATAATTCTTCTGTGGACAGGTACATTTTTCGTTCTGGACAGTATCATAACTTCCGGTGAACTGATGTCGTTCTATTCCCTCATTTCGTATTTCATCGGGCCTGTTGCATCACTTGTCGGAATAAACAAAACTTATCAGGATGCCAAGATAGCGGCTTCCCGTCTGTTTGAAATCATGGACTTGGATCTGGAGGAGGTGGATGACAAGATTCATATCACCGGGGCACAGGCAGGGGACATCACGTTTGAGAATGTCTCTTTCCGCTACGGTACCAGAGTGGACGTATTCAAAAACTTCAACATAACGTTCAGAAAGGGGCGGATCAGTGCCATAGTCGGGGAGAGCGGCTCCGGAAAGACTACTCTCGCCGCACTGATGCAGAATCTGTATGAACTTCAGGAGGGTCATATTCGCATAGGAGGGATGGATGTACGGCACATAGACAATGCTGACCTTCGTTCACTTGTCTGTGTCGTTCCCCAAAGAATTGATTTGTTCGAAGGGACGATCATCGAAAACATCACCTTGGACGACTATGACCCGGATAATGTCAGGATATTGGAAATATGTCGGGAAGTGGGTGTTCTTGACTTCATCGAGTCCCTTCCCTTGGGGTTCAATACCAATATCGGAGAGAATGGTGTCCAACTCTCAGGAGGGCAGAGACAGCGGCTGGCCATAGTACGGGCATTATATCGTAACCCTGAGGTGCTGGTGCTCGACGAGGCGACTTCATCACTGGACTCCGAGTCGGAGAAGTCCATCAAATCCATAGTAAACCGCCTGAAAGAACAGGGGAAAACGGTCATTCTGATAGCACACCGGCTCGGCACAGTCATGAATGCCGATGAAATATTCGTTCTGAAAGAAGGAAGACTGATGGAGCAGGGCACACATAATGAGCTTGTGGGCAGAGACGGTGAATATGCCCGGTTCTGGAAATCTCAAACAGAAATATAGAGCAGTATGAAGGTATTCGAGTTCATCGATATGGTAGCTGTGTTTCATTCGTATATGATGCACGGTCATACCGGTGATGCGACCACCTTCTCACGGAGACTTGGCATCAGCAGAGCCACACTTTTCAATTTGATCAATGAATTGAAGAGTTATGGAATACATATTGAATACTCCAGAGAGAGACGGACGTACAGATATGTTTATCCTGACAGGGTGCAGATACAGCTTACGATAAGTGAACAGGAAAAAAAAGATGAATAATTGAAGGAACATAATCACAATCTACGGTTTTAGACTGCAATATGCGATAATTGTCCAGTGAATCGTACTGCGCAGGATTCATAAAACCATTTACTAATTTTAAACACTTGAATGATTATGAAACAATTTGAACTTAGCGGTCTTGGACTTGAAGAAATGAGTATTCAGGAACAAAGACAAACAAATGGAGGAAACCCGCTTGTGTTGATAGCACTTTGTCTTTCCCTTTTTATGGGTCTCTGTGTTTTCATCCATCAGCGTCGCAATGGAAATTCTTTGACATAATAAAAAGATAATCCACTTAAGTTTCGCAAGTGTATTAATTTTTGTGTTTCAAATAGTTATCGTAGGTATTCCACTTTACTTTCAAGCCCTCCGGGCTTGTTTGTCATCTTATCTACCCCCTACATCCCCCTCCATAGGAGGGGGACTGCTGTCGCACATCCTGCAGATGTGCTCCGATAGGAACAAGTTTCGCAAGTGCGAAACTCGAGTAATCTATTACGCCCATGAGTGTGGTCTCAGACAGACCACCTCTTTTTATTTTTCATCATTAATGGTGAGATACATTCCGTAAACTTTAATTTTGCTTAATGAAACAGTTGTATCTATTCGAAATAGTATTAACGTTTTTATCTATCTCTGCATTTGCACAAGAAGGACGCTTGGACATTGTCAATAATAATGAGCCTATCGAGGGGGTCAACGTTCTGGTAAATGGAATTGGTTATGCAGCGACCGATACTTCTGGAACAGTCTTTTTGAAAAATTTGGTTGATGGTGATGAGATCATTCTTTCACATATACTTTTTGAAACAAAGAAACTGTATTGGCCATTTCGCGACACTTGTATCACACTTCATTCTGGCGTTTTTTTATTGGATACCGCTATGGCCAGAGCCAAAGATGACCGTAATTTTTTGCAAAGTACACTGAAACACGGATTACGCAATGGAGAAACCGCACATTATGTCAGATTTTCCTCATTCGATACTCTATATGGCATTGTACATAATATCGAATTTGATCGGTCCCTCGCTATTTCAATGAAAGGAAAAGCCTTATTCTTTTCCAGATATATGATACCTGCTATACATACATCGTCTTTCAATACAGAGTATGAGCTGCCTGAAAAGCAGATAAATAATTATATCAAATGGGCGACAAAAGAAAAAATCCCACATGATACCGGGAACGGACAGTGGTATTCCGAATGTGTGCTCGGACATAAGTTGCCCGATAATCTGTATGTTGAATATATGGGAATACTGGATGATGAGCATGTCTTTAAGTTTTATTTGACTCCTGATAGAAAAGGGAAACAAAAAGGATATCTGTTTATAGGTGTGAAGGACGAAATAATACATAGGGTTACTGTTTCTGCAACATTCTTGAAAACGGGTAACTATGACCTCGATATACGATTTTACTATTGTGAATCTCAAAACTCGATATTTCCATCAGAAGTACACCACAGGAGTTATTACTGTGATTCAAACCATAATATGGTAGGGCAGAGGATGTCATATATTATTTATGAGTGGGAGTATAATCAGGAATAATTCATGTTCTTGTACTATTAATCGTCATGAAAAGCAGGTGGAATAAGATAACAACCACAGTATTCCTCTTTCTGATACTGACTGCCGAGAGTGTCGTCGGTCAGGAGAGTTTTTCTTTGTCCGACTGTATCCGTATGGCTGCCGGGAAGAATTCTTCCGTCAAACAGGCACAGACGAGTGCCCG
>DCIQ01000175.1:0-5443 GCA_002317435.1 Bacteroidales bacterium UBA1722
TGACTTCGAGGGTGAGTCTGTCACCAAAAGCTTTCTGCTGTCCGGTAAGTCTTGCGTTATAGTTCTTGAAATCAGTACCGCGGACTACGCCCTTGTTATCCCTGATACCGATGGAGGCACGCATATTCGACTTGCTGTTACCCTGGGTGAAAGAGAGGTTATGGTTATTCTGGAGAACCACCTTGTTCTGAATCCATTCGATCCAGTTGGTGTTGTCACCCATGTCGGTACCTACACCGCCGAACATGCCGGTATTGGTCGCACGCCATTCATCCGCAGAGAGAACGTTAAGGTTCTTGTAAGCGGTGGATACACCTATCTGTCCCTGATATTTCACTTCCGCGTGACCTTCACGGCCCTTATATGTAGTGACCACGATGACACCGGCAGCACCGCGGGAACCGTACTGGGCGGTCTCGGATGCATCCTTGAGGACAGTGATGTCCTGAATCTCTTCGGGAGAGATGGATTCGAGCATACTCATGTCACCGAAGGTACCGTCGATGATGACCAGAGGATCATTACCTCCGGAGAGGGATGACGTACCACGGATACGGATGGTAGGACTGTCGGTAACGTTACCTCCGTTCTGTGACACTACGAGACCGGCCACCTTACCGCGGATAGCGTCGATGGCGCTGGAGACATAACCCTTGTTCATGTTCTCGGCGGACACTTTCTCGACGGCACCCGTCACGGTACGCTTATTGCCGACGGCATAACCCACTACCACGGTCTCCTCGAGCTGGCTCACGTCTTCGGTGAGGACCACGTCAACCACTTTCTGGTTTCCGACCGCTATTTCCTGAGTGGTATATCCGATGAATGAGAATGTAAGCACCGGATTCGCCTGTTTGTAACTGATGGCATATTTACCATCGATATCTGTCACAGCACCCTCAGAGGTGCCCTTGATCATGACGGCAACACCGGGGATGGCGGCACCGTCTTCTCCCGTGACTGTTCCGCTGACTTTACCTGACTGAGCCAGTGCTGACAATGATATCATCATCGCCACAGCAGTCAGAAGAACCTTCACTGAAAAGTATTTTACACGATTCATGCTGTTAAATTTTTGGTTAATGGTTGATTAAATAATTCGTAAAGTTAAGCAAATATTTAAAAAATCAATCATTTTGTTACACAAATCATCGGATGGAGCTCACTAAAAGGCCATTTTTCAGAAGATTCACCCCGCCCACAATGAATTGTGAACGGGGTGAATCTTATTTTCAGAGACTTTTGGCCAGCCCCCCGACGACGCTCAAATCACTGATGCTCCATCAGGAAAAAGAAACGAGTTTTCTGGCAGGGAGCAGTCCAAGCACCAGTGCCACGACTGACACGACAGCACAAACCACTGACTTCGATTCATCCGTGAACGATGTAAAGAGCGTCAGCTCACGTCCGAAGATTGACGGAAATACAGGAAGAAGAAACATAATTACCGCCGCTCCTGCCAGACTGCCGATGACCAAGGTCCGGAGCATAACCCTGCGGTATCTGCGCGAGGCATCTTCACGGAGACTTCTGATACGGTCGGCAGTCTCCATTCTGGAGGAGAGCTCCTCCATAAAAGCGTTCCCGTCAGTTATCTGCGGTTCCGACGAGCGGAAAAAATCCTTTATATCCTGATCATTCATTCCTTACCCAATTTCATTTTCAGTTTCACACGTCCCCTGTAAAGCAGGGACTTCACCGTACCCTCCGGAATATCCATAATGGCCGATATCTCTTTTATGCTCCTGTCCTCCATATAAAAAAGAAGTACGGATGCCCTTTCGTTGGGAGAAAGGTCCCCGATGGCCCGATACAGTTCCTGATGCCTGAACTTGTCATCGGCCGAAGCGGAATCAGGCACGGATGCCGCTTCTGAATTTTCTGTGGAGAACTCCGCACCGGAGTACTTTCTGTCGCACCAGCAGCGGTACGCGATCCGGAACAGCCACGTGGAGAGTGAGGATTCTCCTCTGAACCGGTCGATGGATATCCACGCCTTCAGACAAGCGTCCTGGGCGATATCATCGGCTGTGAACCTGTCTCCGTGACACAGCACGAGCAGAAACCTCCTGAGAGATTCCTGCAGATGACTTATCTCACCGATAAACAGATTCCTGTCCACCGTACCGCCTATTTTTCAGTGATATGCTCTTCTTCCGCCTTGATCTCCAGAGCGAAATGTCTGCGCCCTATGAAATAGATTACGACGAAGGCGGCACCCAGAAACGCCAGGATCCCCGCGGGGATGAACATGGTGTCATCTTCAAGCACAAAGCGCATTAAACAGAATCCGGCTCCGAGACCCAGAAGAATGATCCCCACGATAAGGTTGGAGAAAATCTTTTTCTTCACGGACGTATTCTTCTCCCCTTTCGACAGAAAACCCGGATCGATGGGAAGACCTTTCTCGATGGCCTTCAGAGCCACTTCAGACCTGCGGTCAATATCGTGTTTGGCAGCCTGCATCACGAGAAAAACGATAACGCAGGGGAGTATCACACAGATACAGATTGGAACTATTATTTCAGATAACATAATGAGTTTAAATATTGGTTTTGCAGGTTAGACCGGCACTATAGTCAAAAGGTTGCAGAAGAACAGATAAAAATAGAAATTTCCCGCCAAACGACCACCGAAGATGAACTGTCCGGTGAATTATTTCAAAACAGCTCATGAAATGAAATTTCTTCGTATCTTGGCATATTGAATCAACTGATAATTTATATTTTTATCTCTTACTTATCCCTATAACCTCTATCGTATGAAAAAACTAACCGTCATCGCGATTCTCATCATCGCACTTTTCTCCTGCCGCGGACAGAAAGCCGGCGAAGCAGGAAACAATTTCGATTATCACGTATGCGCCTTCATCTGGCCCTCGTGCCACGATGACTCCCTGGCTCATGAATGGCTCTGGGAAGAGGGTATCGGAGAATGGGAGGTGATAAAAAAAGGCAATCCCCGCTTCGAAGGCCACTATCAGCCGAAGGAGCCCCTCTGGGGCTATGAGATGGATGACGACCCGGCAGTAGTGGAAAAATGGATTCAGACAGCCCTGAAATACGGTGTGAATACCTTCATCTATGACTGGTACTGGTTCGACCGCGGCCCATATCTGGAGAGCGCCCTCGATGACGGTTTCCTGAAGGCACCCTCGCACGGCAAGATGGATTTCTACATCATGTGGGCGAACCACGACGTAAAGTACAACTATTGGAACTGTCACAAATGGGGCGACAGGGAGGATCTCCTGTGGACCGGCACGATAGTCCCCGAGGACTGGCCGAAGATAGTGGAGCGGGTCATCAGACTCTATTTCCATGAGCCCAACTATGTGAAAATCGACGGATGTCCGGTATTCTCGATGTTCAGCATCGACAATTTCGCAGCCAGTTTCTCTTCTATGGAGGAAGCCCGCGCCGCGATGGACTATTTCCGTGCAGAGGTGAAGAAGGCAGGGTTCCCGGACCTCCACGTCCAGATGATAGATGCCGGCGGTTTCATGTATTCTGAGGAGCATCTGGCCGTCCGCCGGTCCCAGGTCGATGCCATAGGCATAGACAGCTGGGCATTCTATAATATGGCCGGTTTCGACACCGATTATCTGAAGCATGGAGAGAATGCAGCTTCAGAGCGGAATATCTGGTCAGCGAAGATGTCCATCCCTGTCTATCCCTGTGTATCGGTCGGCTGGGATGACACTCCACGTTTCCCCGCCAAAGGAGCGGAAGAAGTGACGCTGTATAACCAGACTCCCGAAAACTTCGGTTCCTTCCTGCAGACGGCGAAGGACTACGCCGACGAACACGCCTCCACCCAGCCCAAGTTCGTGATGATAAACGCCTGGAATGAATGGGTGGAAGGAAGTTATCTGCTTCCTGACCTGAGAAACGGATTCGGATACCTCGAAGCCGTAGGAAAAGTGTTCCCGAATGAAGAATAACAGACAAATGATACGAGACATGACAGACAAACCCAAATTGTCATTCGCGCAGATGTGGAATCTGAGTTTCGGTTTCTTCGGAGTTCAGATAGCGTACGCACTTCAGAATGCGAATATCAGCCGCATTTTCGCGACCCTGGGGGCAGACCCCCATCAACTGAGTTTCTTCTGGATACTTCCCCCTCTCATGGGAATGCTCGTCCAGCCCCTCATCGGCAAATGGTCGGACAGGACATGGTGCCGTCTGGGCCGCCGGAAGCCATACCTTCTGGCCGGTGCCATCGTCGCCGTCCTGGTAATGGTTATGCTGCCCAATTCCGGAAGCCTGGACTTTTCCTCCCGGCTTCTCCTCGGACTCAACGGCGCGATGTGGTTCGGCCTTTTCTCTCTCATATTCCTGGACACATCCATAAACGTAGCCATGCAGCCGTTCAAGATGATGGTAGGTGACATCGTCAATGAAGAGCAGAAGGCCCGTGCATATTCGATTCAGAGCCTCCTCTGCAATGCGGGCTCGCTCGCCGGATATCTTTTCCCCATTTTCTTCACTTGGATCGGCATAGCCAACATCGCTCCCGAAGGCGAAATCCCCGATTCGGTAATCTGGAGCTTCTACGTAGGTGCAGCCCTGCTCATAATCTGCGTCCTGTACACCTTCGTGAAAGTGCGGGAATTCACCCCCGAAGAATACGCCGGATACAACGGCATCACAGCATCCGAAAGCGGGGAGACTGACAGACAAGGATTCATCACCCTCCTGAAACACGCCCCGAAGACTTTCTGGACCACAGGTCTCGTCCAGTTCTTCTGCTGGTCGGCATTCCTGTTCATGTGGACCTACTCGACGGGGGCCATCGCCGGGAACTGCTGGGGAGAGACGAACCCGGCCACCGCAGGATACCAGGAAGCCGGAAACTGGTGCGGAGTGGTATTTGCCGTCCAGGCCATAGGCTCCATCCTCTGGGCACTCGTGATACCGAAGTTCCGGAATCTCCGCACCTGCTATGCCGTCAGCCTCCTGACAGGGGCTGCAGGGTTCATATCCGCCGGATTTGCCCACGGGCAATACATTATCTGCATCAGTTATTTTCTGACAGGTGCGGCCTGGGCCGCAATGCTGGCGCTCCCTTTCACCCTGCTGACCAATTCGCTGAAGGGCACCTCGCATATGGGTGAATACCTCGGACTCTTCAACTGCACCATCTGCCTCCCCCAGATAGTGGCGGCGCTCTGCGGAGGGACGATACTGCACCTGACGGGCGATATCCAGGCACACATGCTGATTGCCGCAGGCATACTCCTCATCCTGGGAGCCATCTCCGTAAAAGCAGTCAGAACGGCAACTGTAAAATGACCGGCCGGATCTCCCGCCGGAACCGACTTCAAATGACAATAAGACATGAAAACCAAACTCAGCATCGAATATCACACCCGATGGGGTGAATCCATCACACTTGTCGCCGGAGACCGCAAATTCCCCATGAACTGGGAAGGAAACGG
>DCIQ01000175.1:5540-6226 GCA_002317435.1 Bacteroidales bacterium UBA1722
GAATGGAAACATCACTGCACCAAGCCGGCCCCGGAGATCCGCGATGCGTGGACCGACTGCCCGTTCCCGGGATGTCCTTTCACCCGCGAACACTCCGCCGCCATATTCGACCGTCCCGGATTCAGAGGAGCGGGTACCGCAGTCCCCATATTCTCATTGCGAAGCGAAAATGATTTCGGAATAGGGGATTTCAGGGACCTCAGACCGCTCGTGGACTGGGCGGCCTCCACCGGACAGTGCATCATCCAGCTGCTTCCCGTCAACGACACCACCAGGAAGGGCGACTGGAAGGACTCATATCCTTACAGCCCTGTCAGCAGTTTCGCTCTCCATCCCATGTATATCAGACTTCAGGATCTCGGGATAAAAGAGACGGCAGCTTTCAGAAAAGAACAGAAGACTCTGAACTCCCTCGAAGAAATCGATTATCCGAGAGTCTTCAAGGCCAAAATGGCCTACATAAGAAAAGCTTTTCTGTCATACGGAGAGAAGGATATGTCCAGTGACGCATTCATGAAATTCGTAAAGGACAATACCGTCTGGCTGGATGAATACTGCCGGTTCTGCGCACAGAGGGACTCCCTCGAACCCGAATACTATGCATGGATGCAATTCCATCTGGACAGACAGCTTTCGGAAGAAGTCGCCTATGCACATAAGAAAAACGTCTATCTGAAAGGAGATCT
>DCIQ01000008.1:0-878 GCA_002317435.1 Bacteroidales bacterium UBA1722
CTGCGGGATTCGTGTTGGCCAGTTTGTCTACATACAGGTCAGAAATCAAGCTGATCATCAGAAGTGTCCCGATCACCACGATGGCGAACACCCACCACGGCAGGCCGGCCTGAACGGTGAACTGCTGCTCCCAACGCAGTGCTGCCGCTGCTGCCGCGAGGCAGCCGATTACTACGGCCGGAAGGCTTATCCGCATCATGTCTCTGAGGAACATCTCCCTTATTTCGGAGAACTGCGCTCCGTTCACACGCCTTACGGCTATCTCCTTCCCCCTCCTCTTCACTTCGTCGATGGTGTAGCCTATCAGCCCGAGTACGGCGATCAGGAGGGTGACGACGCTTCCCACCAGAATGGAGTTTCTCGTGTTCATCGTGTCGAGGTAATTGTCGGCCATCTTCTCCCTCAGCGGCTCGAAGTAAACCATCTGGTCGGGGAGAATTCTTTCCGAAAGGGAACGTGTCTGCTGGAGCACTTCTTCAGACAATTCCTTGAATTTCACCAGAATATATACATATTCATCTCCGTGTGTGATGGGATTGGCGTAGAAAATGACCATCGGACGGTTCGAGTAGTAAGCATCGTTCCGGCTGAAGTTTCCCATCTTGATGTTCTTCACCACTCCGCATACGGTGGTCAACTCTCCATCATAACAATGTTCACTGATGAATATGTCACGTCCCAGGGTTTCATCCCACTCCACCATCTTCTTCATCATGTCGCAGAAGTTCTCGTCGACTATCACTTCCCGGTCGGGATTCAGTCCTTCGTTGAACAGAGAACCGTCCTTCAAGGTTATGCCCATCACGTCGAAATAGTGATTGTCGACATAATAGGAGTCGGCTATGTTGAACAAATCCCTGGGGTCTCCCGGAATCCTT
>DCIQ01000008.1:1079-2834 GCA_002317435.1 Bacteroidales bacterium UBA1722
ACCCCGAGGAAGGCCACGGCACCGAATTCAATGCACAGGAGAATCATTTTCCAGGAACGTTTTCCGGAAACATGGTTCCTGAAAGCTGTGGCCACAGGTATCCTGTTGAAAAGAATGGCCGGCAGAATGCCGTTGATAAGGAAAACCATGACGATAACCGATACCGCTATTATCAGAGGCTTGCCGATGAAAAGGCCTGTTATTTCAGTACCTATGATATTCTGTATCCGGGCCCTGAAGAGAAAAATCAGTATCGCTGCAAATCCGGCGGACAGAATGGTGTGAACGGCCGATTCGGCGGACATCATTCTGACGGTGTCTCCCGTTCCGCTCCCGAGGCATTTCCGGAGGGCCATCTCCCTGCTTCTGTTTACGGTGGTCGATATCACTATGAGCAGATAGTTGAGTATGGAGATGAAGAGCAGGGCGGCGGCCACCAGCGCCAAAACCAGAGTCTGCTTTTTCTTGTCCACATCCGTGTCGTGCCATTCTGCGACGGGAGTCGCCGTGTATTTGATATCCCATCCTGCAGCCCTCATCTCCTCCATAGGGAGATGGGCATTCTGGAAACCGTCAATATTATCAGTGATTGACGTTATTTCTGTTCCGGGGATGAGTTTGATGAAACTCTTGTAGCGGTCATTTCCGGCTACATCATCGCTGCCGTCATACATGAATTTTCCTATAGTGGGAAGGGCTACCAGCATATCGGGCCGCCAGGAGGAATTGAGCGGGAATTCTTCATACACACCTGCTACAGTGAGCTCCACGCCGTGCCTGCTGCCGATTTCAAATGTCTTTCCGATGACTTCTGAAGCGGCTGCCTGTTTATTCTTTTTTCCCGAAGCCATACGCTGTGCGATTTTTGAGGATACGATGACGTTACCCGATATGCCCATCGATGACGTGATGTTTCCGGCCAGACATTTCCTGTCAAGAATCTGAAGCATACAGGAGTCGGCCAGATAGACCTGATCTGCAGTGATTCTCCTCCGGCTGTCGGTCATTTTCAGTGAAGCCTCGCTTTCGAACCAGGTGTATCGTCCGGCTATCCCGACCTGTGGAAAGTACCCTTTCATCAGGGGTGCTATGCCGCCTGGAGTCTGAGGGTAAATCTGGAGTTTACCGTCCATGAACGCCCCTTCGTTCATATAATATATCCTGTCCACATCGGTGTAGAAGTCATCGTACGTAAATTCGAAGCACACCTTCGATGTCAGGACTACACCTGCGGCCAGCCCCAGTCCGAGGGTGAATATCTTCAGGCCGTTCCTTCTGCCCTTGGCTGGAAGAGTCTTGACGGCTGTTTTCAGATAAGAGTGGAATTTCATACTATTTGATTATGAGTTCGTCTTTTTCTCCGTAGTTGTCGTAACTTGATACGATTACTTTCTCACCGTCATTCAAGCCTTCCAATACTTCGTAATATTGTGGATTCTGACGTCCTATCCGGATGTTTCTCTTGACTGCGCGGCTGCCGTCCTTATCAAGAACATAAATCCATTTGCCTCCAGTGGTCTGATAGAACGATCCGCGGGGGATGATGATGGCTTCGGAACTCTGCCCCAGCTGCAGGTTCAGGTAATATGTCTGTCCTGTGCGGATGTTTTCCGGTTCCGCCCCTTCAAATCTGAAATCCGCCTTGAACTTGCCGTCGCGGACTTCCGGATATACTTTTCTGATGGATGCCTCGAACGTATCGTTGTTTCTTTCGAAACTTGCCTGTAATCCGGGGATTACACGGTCGATGTAGTG
>DCIQ01000008.1:3011-4475 GCA_002317435.1 Bacteroidales bacterium UBA1722
TTCAGCCGCATGTTCTGAAGGCTCTCTTCCATCTGGACTATCTGGACGTTCCGGTAGAGGCTGTCCTGACGGGCGCGGTTCTCCACGAGTTCGAGCTTGTCGCAGGCGAGCTGGTAATCCTCCTGCGCCTTGAGGTATTCTTCCCTGGCGATGAGTTTCTCTTCATAGAGAGCCTTGTTCTGTTCGTAAGCCCTTCTGGCCCTGCGTACCTCCACCTGCAGCTGAAGTTTGTCCTGATGCACGGAAAGTTTCTGCTGCTCCATCGATATCATAGTGTTCCGGAGGATGTTCTCTTTCTCGGCCAGTTCGGCTTCGGCGTTCAGTATCTGCATGTCCAGAGCCTCGTTTCCGAGGATGACTATCACGTCACCCGCCTTCACCTGATTCCCTTCTTCGATGACTATCTGTTGTACGTTTCCTCCTTCCGTGGGGCTCAGCTGGACTACTGTCATAGGCTGTACCTGTCCGCTGACACGGATATAGTCATTGAATTCACCTTTTACGGCCATCCCGGTCAGGAGTGTGTCGCTGTCCACCCTTATGGAGGATCCGCCTGTGGTGAACAGCAGAATCACGATGACGATGATGAATGCACCTCCGAACCAATATTTCAGTGCTTTTCGGGAGAATGCGGCCGCAAGGCCTGTTTTCTTTTCTATGATTTTATCCATAAATATGTGATTTTCTGACGGGTTATTTCTGGTCGATATAGCGGATGCCGCTATAATAATTGACTATGCGGTGTTTCAGCTGGTATTTCAGTTGCGCATGGAGATGGACGGCGCGGGCATGGAGATAATTGCCGGAGGCGGTATTATAATCGAGGGACGAGATGAGCCCCTGCTCGAATTTGCGGGTATTCAGGTGGAGGGCTTCTTCCTGGACGTCAGCCCGTTTCCCGGCCTGCTGCATTTCCGACAGAGCACCGTTCCGGGCTTGGACAGCCCTGCGGACTTCAGATTCCACGTCCCTGATGGCCTTGTCGTAGTCCAGGCTGGCTCTTGAATACTCATTCTTCTTTTTCGAAAGGTTCGTGACCTTGCTCAGCCGGTCGAAGATGGGGATGCGGAGTGAGAGCTGAACGTATTCGGCACCGTTTTCATGGAATTGATTCCAATAGGGGGAGGGAGTGAAGTCGGTCTGCCCCGGATAGGAGTGGTAGTCAGTGCTCCAGCCGCCGTTCAGGGAGAGGGTGGGAAGATATTGCCATTTGGCGGTATGAAGACTGCGGGAGGCATTTTCCATGGTCCCCTTCGCTACGGAAACCGACGGGTGGGTGGTGACGGCACGGTCGATGATATCCTCCGCACTGAGGGTTTCGAACCCTTCGGCCTCTATGGCGGAAATATCGGTGTTCACCGCCAGTTTCTTGTCGGGAGGCCAGAACATTACGTCTTCGAGGGTGATGAGGGCATCATCGTACGAGTTGCGGGCGGAGGTGAGTTCGTATTCCTTGTCAGCGAG
>DCIQ01000106.1 GCA_002317435.1 Bacteroidales bacterium UBA1722
GATATGTCGCCGGCAAGACCAAGAATGTGGACGAAATCATCCTCCACATAAAAATGGACGACTACGAATTCCAGTTTGACTGGGACCTAAAATAAAAATGTTATGAAACCAGGCATGAAAAAAATCATTCTTGCAGCAGTTCTGCTGTCCACAGTTTCCGGTCTGCACGCCCAATGGCGGATCACCGGCACAGACAAATCCGAGAACTCATCCTGCGAACTCATCCAGATACTTGAGTCCGATGATGCCACATTCATATTCGGCACCGTCACGAATCCTTCCGATGACCTCTATCCGTATTCCACCATCTCCAGAACCACCTGCGTCTATGTGGATGACGAACCCTACAAACTTCTGAACTCCGTAAACCTCCCGATATATGACGAGGCCACCCCGGTCTATGCACAGATATCCGGACACCAGAAGCTGAATTTCATAATGCAGTTCGAGAAATTCCCCGTGACCGACGGATTCGACCTGATAGAAAAGGATTCGAAACACACGGAAGGGACCTATAATTTCTACGGCATCCACATCGAAAACGCAGGACTTGAGAATATGGCCGACGACTCTTTCCTCGATACGTATCCCGCCGTACTGTATGGTGATTTCTCCAATGAAGGGAAAACCACCCAATACTATATGTTTCAGGCTCTGACTCTGAGCTGTACCCGCGACATAGAATACCGGGACCAGTACGGCCAGCCGGACTACGTGTTTTTCCTCACTTTCGAGAACGGTTCCGGAAAAGACCTCTCCCTGAAGTTCGGAAAAGATGTATGGATTACCGGACACAGCACGAAAAGCAACGGAAAAGAGGATGAAAAAGCGATGAAAATCATCCGTCAGGATGAATATGAAAGGTACTTCCACGGGAAGGACTATAATGCAGCCAGACATATAGTCAGCGGTGAGGCGGCCGAACTGTCGGATGCTGCCGAGCAAGCCAAAAACAGCACCATCAACTCAGACGTACGTGCAGCTGCGGGTCTGTTTTCCCTGCTGAGTCTCGCCTCCTCGGACAAGGAAGTCAAGGAATATATGAAGGCACATCCGGTTGACCGTCCTTCAGCGCTGAACGACTGCACCATAAAGGCAGGAGAGAAGAAAGCGGGGTACGTAGCCTTCCAGACCAGGAAAATGGACCGGTATGTACTTCACGTAAATCTTGACGGCTACGAATACAAGTTCAGCTGGAAAAAGGAATAGCGGTCCCGAATCAGATACCTTGAAAAACCTCCCTGACCGAAGGGTAAGTGTCAAGCAGCTTGTCCGGGAGATTCTCCCGTGACACCCATACGGCCCGGGAGATATCCTCTTCGGTCTGGGGCTTGAGAGCAGCCTCCTCGGAGAGGGTCATATCGTACCAGTATGTGTGCTTGAGGCAGAAGCACCCGTCACGGTGATAAGTATGGTGGGTTATGCACCTCAGGGAACCGAGTTCCGGACAGGGCACCCCGCACTCCTCCTGCACTTCACGCAGAGCGGTCTCAGTTACAGGCTCGCCGGGTTCCTGCTTGCCCTTGGGCAGATCCCATACCCCGAGACGGAAAATCATCAGATAACTGTCATCGTGGCGGATAAGCCCCCCTGCCGCATTCACTTCAGTGAAAAGGGACCTGAATTCATTCCATACCGCTTCAGGATCGGCGACAGGAACATACAGGGACACTATCCTTTCATTCCTGAGGAATTCATCCAGCACCTCTGATATGGATGGGGCATTATGATATACCACCGCCTCAGGATCCGCCGTACTGTCGTAATCCGGAGTACAGATGGCAAATAATCTGTTTAGAAAGTAAATCTTGTACATGCCGCAAAAGTAGATTAATTTTATTACTTTTGTCAAAATACGTATCAGAAAACAAACACATACAGATATGGCTACAGAAGTTGAAAAGAAAGTCGCGAAATATCTGCTTCAGATAGAAGCGGTGAGACTCAGCCCGTCCAAGCCTTTCACCTGGGCTTCGGGATGGAAATCCCCCATCTACTGCGACAACAGGAAGGCACTATCATACCCCGAAATAAGAAAATTCATCGCCGCTTCGATGATAGCTGTCATAAAGGATAACTTCCCCAGCGTGGAAGTGATCGCCGGTGTCGCTACCGGTGCCATCGCCTGGGGTGCCATCGTGGCTGACATGATGGGGCTTCCGTTCGTATATGTACGCCCCGCCCCGAAGGATCACGGCCTCGAAAACCAGGTCGAGGGAGTCATCCATCAGGGGGCCCGCATAGTGGTGGTGGAAGACCTGATATCCACCGGAAAGAGTTCTCTGGAAGCGGTGAAAGCCCTGAACAAGTCGGGAGCCATAGTAAGAGGTATGGTAGCCGTGTTCTCGTACAATTTCCCTCTGGCCCGCAGGGCTTTCGAGAAATCGGACGTGGAACTGCACACTCTCTCGAACTACGACTCCCTCCTGGACACAGCACAGGAAACTTCATACATCCCCAAGGAAGATGTGGAACTCCTCAGGGAATGGCGTCTGAATCCCGACAAATGGGGTAACGAAATCAAGTGACAGGATGGAAAAGACGAAATACACCGGGCAGGAGGTGACAATAAAGGTCCCTCCCCACATATTCTATTCGATATTCAATGATATGAGCCGGATAGGGAACAATGTCCCCGCTGACTTGAAAGACAGTGTAGTCTGCGACGCAGATTCGATCAGCATCACCAAGAGCGGTCTCACTCTGGGGATAAGACGTGGAGAATGCATCCCGTTCTCCAAGGTGGGCCTGGAAAGCCAGGAAACATCCCCGATCAATTTTGACCTCGCATTCCTCATCACCCCGGAAGGCGCTGACAGTTCCAGGATCAAAGTAGAGCTGGACGTCGAACTGAATGCCATGATGAAAATGATGATGGGAGGAAAATTCCAGCAGATAGTCGATAAACTGACATTCTATCTGGGCGATATCAGTGACGACATGTTCACTAAACTGAAGGAGCAGTATTCATAGTGTTCCCCCCTTCTTTCGTCAGGAGGCTCCGCAGCGACTTGGGTGACGCACAGGCCGAGCACATTCTGGAGGTGATGAAAATGCCCCCTCCGGTCACCGTGCGCACCAATCCCCTGAAAACGTCATCCCCCCTTCTGGACCTCCCCCTCCCGTTCGACAGGGCATTGGAAATCTCCCGGTACGGGTATCTTCTCGGGGAACGGCCCGTATTCACCACCGACCCACTTTTCCAGTGCGGCTGCTACTATGTTCAGGAAGCGAGTTCGATGGCCATCGAGAGAGTTATTGCCTCCGGCAATATATTCTCCTCCACGGACAGTGGGGAAGGTCTAAGGGTCCTCGACCTGTGCGCCGCCCCGGGGGGCAAGAGCACCCATCTGCTGACACTGCTCAGGGAGCGTCCCGGCTCCTTTCTGGTCTCCAATGAGGTGATAGGCTCCCGTGTCACTGTCCTCGCGGACAATATCGCCCGCTGGGGACATCCGAACGTGCTCGTCACCAACAACGACCCGGCCGATTTCTGCCGCCTGCCCGAGTTTTTCGACGTGCTCCTGATAGACGCCCCCTGCTCCGGAGAAGGGATGTTCAGAAAGGATGAACGGGCGGTCACCGAATGGTCCGAGGAGAACGTGGCCCTGTGTGCGGCCCGCCAGAGGCGCATCATCTCCGATGCCATGGTCTCCCTGCGTCCCGGAGGAACTCTGCTCTACTCCACCTGTACCCTCAACACCATCGAGAATGAAGAAAACGTGGCCTGGGCGGCCCGTGAATTCGGGATGGAGATACTCGGCATGGAACATTTCTATCCCGGTGAGGAATACGGAGAAGGACTCTTCATCGCCGCCCTGCGTTCACACAGGGAAGGACATCCTGCGGAAAAGTCTCACGGAGGCAGGAGAAGAAATGCGGAAAGCACCTTGAAAGAGTATCGCGGAGAGATTCCGTTCATAAAAGAAGGGTACAGGGTCTATCAGAAGGACTCTCTTCTGAAGGTCTTTCCCGCCGCCTGTGCAGAGACCATGCTGTCAGTCGAATCCAGACTGAAAACGGTAAAATCCGGAACAGGGGCCGCTTCCGTGATTACCGACAGAAAAGGACAGGCGACGCTGATACCCGAGCCTGACCTGGCCTTCAGTGAAGTTCTCCTCAGAAAGGGAGACGGGGGATTCCCCGAAGTGGAACTGGATGCGGAGCAGGCGCTCAAGTTCATGAAATGTGAACCTCTGAACATAACTGACGCCCCTAAAGGCTACCTGCTGCTGACCTTCCTGGGGCATCCTCTGGGATTCGTAAAGAACATAGGCTCGCGGGCCAACAATCTGTGGCCCTCCTCCAGAAGAATCAGAATGTAAGAAGGGAGGCTCTATCTGAGATCCGTCACCTCACAGCTTCCGAGCAGTTTTTCCGAAGGTCTGAACATGCCGCCGCGCCCTCCGGATACGGATTTGACGGAGATTATTTTCATCACGCCCGAGTTCCCGGAAGCGTTCGTGACCGTCAGGGAAG
>DCIQ01000001.1:0-1470 GCA_002317435.1 Bacteroidales bacterium UBA1722
GGCTCATCTGCAAAACCGTGGGTTTGATTATCCGAATATTTTGCAGACTCGATGTATGAAGAAGATAAGTTCAGCAGAAGCATTGTTGATACTGCTTCCGTCGATTATGGAACGATATCTTGATTCGAATAGCAGCAAAGGCGTGTATGCGCGATAGGCTTCAGAGTGGTTCCTGGGAGGTGGTTCGTATACAAGACACATGAAATAACAGTAGTGCTCAAGACCGGTGTGCATAGAAGGCCTGTTTCGCACACGGGTGACTATGAGAGGCCTGTCCCCATGCCCGTGTCCGATGAATACCCAGTCCACACCCCTGTCGGAGTATCGTCGAAACCAGTAATCCAAAACCAATCCATCCTAATCGGTCACATACGCCCCATAATGAATATCCTCATGGATGACCCCCTTTTTTGGGGAGGGTAATCCACGATGATGCCCTCCAGAACACCGTGAAAGCTATACATACGTGTACTGCTTTTCGTTTACCATTATGGACATTTTTCAGGTGTCGTCCGGAAGGTACAACACCACCGAAAGGATTTTACAAATGTGGTGTGTTCGCAGGCGTTGATGAATCAATAGTTCTCCAGCCTTCCGAAATCACTCCAATTCGGTGATGTCCTGCCGTTGCGGCAGTCGCGGATGAAGTTCTTCAGTGCCGTCTCCGCTTGCTCCGGGCGGTTTGTATGTCTGTAGTGTTGGATACGGTCAAGCTTGATTCTACGGTAGTTTTCAGGGAATGAAAGGTAATTGTCCCACGCCTGCCTGTCGGCTTTGATCGCATCGATGGCCCAGTCTTCAAATATGAAATGATCAGGGTCGAGATCCGGGATTACAGCGAGCCCGGCCGGTGTCATTTCTCCGATTTTGATGAGCCTGCGGCAGCGCTCGATGTTTTGCTCACACCAGTTGCAGCCTTTTCTCCTCGGAGTAAAATGCTGAACCGGCTTCCCGTCGTCTATGCGTTTCTGTGTGCTGTCTATCCAGCCGAAGCATAATGCCGCTTCGACGGCATCGACATATCTGATAACGCCGGGGCACTCGTCGTTCGCGCGGTTCACACGAATCCAGAAATCACTGACCCTGTCATGATGGTCAAGGAACCATTGATACAGTTCTGCCCTTTTGCCTATATCGAGAAGATTGGTGACTTCCATTATGAATGTTTATTTCAGATAACTGACCATCCAGTCAATGTCTCCGCTGACGAAGTCAAAGAGATCGCACATCAGTTCCGGACCGACAGATACTGCGATTATTTCACCTCCAGCCGTATCTCCTCGTACGGTTTGAGGGCCGGAACAGATACGGACACCTCTTTCCCTCCCGGATTCTTTACTTTAAGAGTCTGCGGCGTACTGACGGTGAGTCCGAAGTTTTCAACGTCCACCCACTGCGAACCATCCCGTTCAAATACCGCACCGGCAGACAGTACTGCGGGCTGATAATTGACATAGGGCAGACCGGCAT
>DCIQ01000001.1:1630-3121 GCA_002317435.1 Bacteroidales bacterium UBA1722
TTGACCTCCCTGTAACTTCCGAACGACAGGCTCTGCAGATCAACTTCCTCCGACGGGTCAAAATCTTTTTCACCTCTGATACGAAGTTCTATCATCTCCGTTTCCGCATTGATCGGCTCCTTGTTCAGTACTTCGAGGAGCAGACCTTTGTTCATCGTGATGCAGATGTTCTTGCTGCTGTGGGTGTCATTCGGCCGGTCTTCGTGCTTGAGCGTATCAATCACCGCGAAATTCATCTGAATGACGCGTCCCTGTTCATCCTGGAAGATTTTGGGCCGCTCGTATTTGAACCACGCTTCCTGCGTGCCGTCGGCATGGCAGGAGAAAGCGTAAGTGTATGCTTCCCCCGGTTCCACCACCCAATGAAGGCCGTCAAGAGAGCGTTCATACCAGGCAAGTCGTCCAAGCCAGTCATTCACGATGAGGTGATACTGGAGAGAGTCGCGCCATACGACAGGGTCCTCGAAACATCCTTCCACTTTCGGATAGACGCTCTCCGGAGTAATCTGCCGCCAGGGCTGCAAGCCATCCCTGCTTATCCAGACACCGCCTCCACGGCAGACCATCAGCCGCGAGCCGTCTTGCCTCCGGCAGAAAGTGAGGTTGCTTAAGCCTTCTATAATCGGGAAACCACGTTCTTCAAACTGGAATTGCCCGAACACCCAAGGTCCTTCAGGCCTGTCGGCAATAAGATATCCGTCTATCGTATATACTACGATGCGACCGTCATCCAGCACGTATGCTTCCGGGTTATGTCCCTTGCTTATGCTGTTCTTTATCTTGAAGGGACCGCCGAGGTTCTGGCCTATGGCGTGAAAAACAGTGGAATTGCCCCAGAACATGTGACCTTCGAGGCTGTTTTCCGGCCATCCGCACACATAAAGATGGAACAGTCCGTCTTCTCCTTTGAGGATATTGCCGCCCCAGAAACTCATATCGTCCCGTTCGATACCATTGTCGACGTAGCGGTTGCGGACTGCCTCGGTACCCCAGTCGGCACGGACTGTCCTGCTTCCGGGCATAGTCTCGAAGCGGTCCATAAACCGCCCTCCATTCACCAGATTATTCCATTCGGCCGGACGGGTGCGTTCGGTGACCTGCGCCCCGGCGGCCAATGGCATCACTGCCGCCATGATGACATATAATACGCTTGAATACTTCATTATTTACACATTTAGTAAGCATTAAAAAATAAGTTGGTAAAGATTTATGTATTATTTTTGAGGACAGATTTCTTTTTGAAGTAAGGAGTTAACCGGTGGTTAATGACTGATGAAAAAAGGAATATGGACCAAAAAGAATCATAAAGATCACCAAGTTATTTTTAAATGATTACTTATCCGCACGAAGGTATGTAACTTTTCCTGACAGTGTCATTTTTTCAAATAATTTATGATTCCTCCCATATTTTTAGTTAACTTGTCGTGTTTTATGGAATCCGCACTTTCACAAGTGCCAAACTCAAATAATGAATCTTCCGTCAAAATATAA
>DCIQ01000001.1:3181-4455 GCA_002317435.1 Bacteroidales bacterium UBA1722
GAGAAAATACTTTTCGTCGAACGCGAGCAGTATGCCGCCGACCATCATAACACGGCCACGATGTTCATGCGCGGTGAAGTGAACCGGGACAGTTTCAATCCGGGTGCGGCACTCTGCATCTATGACATGCGCACCCGCACGAAAAAGGTCCTCATCGAGACTGAAAAAGGGCTGATCCGCGACCCCGAACTCTCCTGGGACGCCACGAAAATCATATTCTCCATGCGTCCCGATGCGGATGACGGATATCACATCTACGAGATCGGAGTGGACGGCACAGGATTGAGACAGCTTACCGAGGGGCAGGACATAGCCGACATCGACCCGGCCTATCTGCCTGACGGGCGGATAGTGTTCTCCTCGACACGCCAGCAGAAATACTGTATGTGCAACAAGCACATAATGTATAATCTCTACACGATGGACCCCGACGGGAAAGGCATCAACCAGATAGGAATCAGCACATTGGCCGAAGGGCATTCTTCGATAATGGCGGATGGCCGCATCCTGTACGACCGTTGGGAATACGTGGACCGGAACTTCGCCGACGCCCAGAGTCTCTGGACCGCGAATCCTGACGGCACGAAGCACTCCGTCTTCTTCGGAAACAACACCAACGCCCCCGCCGGCTTCATCGAGCCCCGGCAGATTCCGGGATCGGAACTGGTCATCTGCACGATGGGTGCCTGCCACTCTCGTCCCTGGGGGGCCATAGCCCTGATCGACCGGAACCGCGGACTGGACGGGAAGGAGCCTGTTCTCCATACCTGGCCCCCCGAAGCGATGGACCACATCGGCACCGGTGATTACGACAGCATCAGGGAACTGGACAATTTCTACGAAGACCCTTATCCCATAGATGAAGCTCACTTCCTGGCATCCCGCACCATCCGGTTCGAAAGGCCGGAACGCGGCGCTTGGGTGCAGAATTGCAAGATGGGCATATACCTGCTCTGCACGGACGGCACCGAAGAACTCATCCTGGAATCCGACAGGAGCGCGTTCGACCCTCAGATCGTCCGGCCCCGTCCGGTTCCTCCCGTAATTCCGGCATCCCGCAGATACGACAGCTCAGACGGCACGTTCTTCGTGGAAAACGTATATTGGGGCACACATATGGAGGGTGTCGGGCCGGGTGCGGTAAAATATCTCCGCGTCATCGAGTCCCCCGAAAAGCGCACCTGGGTCCCCTATTCCTGGAGCGGGCAAGGCACCCAGTGGCCCGGAATGAACTGGCACGGTTTCGAGAACAAGCGCATCATCGGAGAGGTGGA
>DCIQ01000001.1:4553-6181 GCA_002317435.1 Bacteroidales bacterium UBA1722
GGGAAGATGATCCAGTCCATGCGCAGCGGCGTATCCCTGATGCCGGGCGAGATCAACGGCTGCATCGGCTGCCATGAAGACCGCCTCAGCGTCCCCGAAGTCACCGACCGCAGACCGGAAGCCTTCCGCCGCCGTCCGGACACCCTCAGAAGATGGCATGACCGCGAGCCGTTCCTCTTCTCGTTCATGGAGGAAGTCCAGCCCATACTCGACCGCCACTGCGTCAGATGCCACGATTTCGACGCCGCCGACAGGGAGAAACTGGTACTCGCATCCGACAGGAATCCGTTCTTCAATGCGGCATACGTCGATTTGTATGTCAAGAAAGAAGTGACTCTCCCCGGAGGAGGTCCCGCAGAGACCATGCAGCCATATTCCTGGGGCGCCCACGCCAGCAGACTGACCTCCGTCATCGACGGGAAGCACTATGGCGTCACCCTTTCGAAAGACGAGAAGGAGACACTCTATACGTGGATGGACCTCAACGGAGTCTATTATCCTGTCTATGAAACCTCATTCGGTGATCATCCCATAGGCCGCTCCCCCCTCACTTTCGAAGAGACGGACGAACTGGCGGAACTCACCGGACTGGATTTCGGCGATTTGGGTGACTTCAACAGAACACTGCAGGCCCAGATATCATTTGACAGACCGGAAGTCAGTCCCTGTCTGGACTCGGTAAGGAATGACCCCGCGAAATACGCACGGACGGTCGAGATAATCCGCACCGGCGGAGAGCGCCTGAAAGCCGCTCCGCGCGGTGACATCGAATCGGAACTGGCCATCTGTGACCAGCAGAAAGCCCAGCTGGAGGAATATCACCGGAGAGTGGTCTCCGTGCCTGTGATAATGGAAGCTCCTTCTCCCGTATCCCCCGCCTTCCCCGGCGCATATTCCGCCCCGTTCCAAGACACAGGTCACTCTCCCCTGTTCATCAACGGAATGGCGATGATGGACGGACGCATCTTCACTTCAGAAAAAGGGCGCTCCAGAGTCGCAGTGTATGACTGCGGAGGCATTCTTCAGGATGAATTCCATGAACTGGCAGGTTCCCCCACCGGCATAGCGGCCGCAGACGGAGTCATCTACGTGACCACGGCGGGTCCGCAAGGCGGCGTCGAAGCCATCCGCCCCATCCGGATGGGCCGGCGGGACTTCATCCCTACCGGCAGCGGAGCCTGCGCCCCTGCCGTCTCCGGAGGAAAACTCTACGTCTGCAACCGTTTCAGCGGAACAGTCTGCGAGATAGATATTGCCTCCGGCAATATCACCCGCCGGGTGAATGTGGTCCGCGAACCCACGGCATCAGCCGTATCGCCCGACGGACGTTATCTCTTCGTTCTGAATTTCCTCCCCGAGGGCACAGCCGACGGCATCGTCCACGGGAGCAGCGTATCGGTCATCGACCTGGACACCTTCACCGTCGCCACGAACATCGAACTGGTCTCGGGAAGCAATGCCCTCCAGGGGATAACGGTCTCTCCCGACGGAGAAAGCATACTGGTGACCCACAATGTGGCCAGATATCAGATTCCGACCACCCAGCTCCAGCAGGGATGGATGAACACGTCGGCGATGAGCATCATAGATATCGCGTCTCTGAAATGCTGCGGGACTGTCCTGCTCGA
>DCIQ01000001.1:6325-12490 GCA_002317435.1 Bacteroidales bacterium UBA1722
AGGACAAACGGTTCCTGCCGAACGACCTCAGGGTACTGGAAGGATGCCGCACCAGAGTGGCCGTCACCGGAAACGGGCCCAGAGAGCTGTTGCACGCGGGCGGGAAGGTTTATGTAAACACATATTTCTCCGATACACTGAACGTTCTGGGAGCGGACGGAAGCATCGGCGCGATCGCTCTCAACAACGGCCGTACGGAGACCCGTGCCCAGAGAGGAGAAAGATACTTCAACGATGCATCCCTCTGTTTCCAGAAATGGCAGTCCTGCAGTTCGTGCCATCCCGGAGACGCCAGAGCGGACGCGCTTGACTGGGACAATCTGAATGACGGTATCGGAAACGCCAAGCAGACCAAGAGTCTCCTCCACTCGATACAGACTCCTCCCAGTATGATATCCGGAATCCGAAGCGACGCCGCGGCGGCCGTCAGGGCCGGATTCATACATATCCAGATGCACCATCCCAGTGACGAGACAGTGGGCTCCGTCTGCTGTTACCTTCAGGAACTGGAGGCGGTGCCCAGTCCGTATCTTGTGAACGGAAAACTCTCCCCCAAGGCACGCAAGGGGAAGAAGGTCTTCAACGAATACGGCTGTGCCGAATGTCATAACGGCCCGTATTTCACCGATGGCCGGTCATACCGCATCGGCGAGGACCTCGAAACCGACGGAGGATGGGATACCCCCACCCTGAAGGAAGTGTGGAGAACGGCACCCTACCTGTTCGACGGACGGGCCGCCACGATGGAAGAAGTGTTCACGGTCCACAGGCACGGTCTGGAAGGTGTCAGAACAGACCCGGGGAAGATAGAAGCCCTGGTGGAATATGTCAATTCCCTTTAACAGATGAAACCACTTTCCGGCACAGGCGCACTCCTGATTCTTCTGATCGTGATGTCGGTCACTCTGGCATCCGCCACCATAGTGGAACGGTATTCCCCGTCCGCCGCTTCTTTCCTGTATCATAATCCCGTAACGATCACTCTGTGGATACTGCTGGTCATTGACTTCTTCCTGATCCGGATACGTCGTTCCGGAGCCGGAAAAGTTCCTGTCGGATCGGATATCCTGCACATCTCTTTCGTCGTAATGCTGACAGGCGCCTTCATCACGATGACCACACAGAAAGAAGGACACGTCTATCTGGAAAGCGGGCAGACCGAAAGGACGCTCACCCTGGACAACGGACATACCGTCCCCCTGCACTTCTCCGTCAGACTGGACAGCCTGGAGATAAGCCGGTATCCCGGCACCGGAAATCCTTCCGGATTCACCAGCTATGTGACCATCGTCCGTGACGGTGTCGCACAGAAGAGGACAGTCAGCGTGAATCATCCGCTCCGCCTGTCCGGATGGCGCATATATCAGGCATCTTATGAACCGGAGAAAGGGGCATCCATCCTGCAGATGGTCCGGGACCCGTGGGGCACCGCAGTCACATACGCCGGATACATCCTTTTCCTTCTCGCATTCGTACTGCTGACATTCTCCCCCGATTCACGTTTTTCACATCTGAGAAAACGGCTTTCCCGGCTCGGATGCTGTCTGATCCTCTTTCTGGCAGGGACAGGTGACGCAGATGCATCTCCGACCTCCCGGGTGAGCTGGGACAGGATAATGGCGCAGGATGCCGGAGGACGGACAGTGACGCTGGACACCTACTGCCGCGAATTGATGCGCAAGATTCATCACGACGAACAGTGGGACGGTCTCAATCCGGTGGAATCGGTCCTCAGGATAATGGCAGAACCGGCATCCGTATATGATACACCTTTCATCTACCAGAAGAACGACGAGATAGCCTCTCTGATCCGCCAGCGGGACGGTCATCTGGCGGAATTCAGTTCCCTTTTCGACGCCGACGGCTCGTACAGGTTGGAAGAGCCGGTGGAACAGGCTCTTTCAGTCCCGCCGCGTCAGCGGAGCAGATTTCAGAAAGACATTCTGAAACTGGACGAAAAGGCGAATCTTCTCTATTCAATAGTGCGGGGCACCAGTCTCTCCGTATTTCCGGTACGCGGATCGTCGGACAAGAGATGGCTTTCTCCGGGCGATGACTTGTCTTCAGTCACCGGACAGGATTCGACATTCATCAGAGATCTGACCGCCGTCCTGCTTACCGAACCCTCCGAAGAATCCGTGGCTCTTCTGGAGCGATATCAGAAGAAATGCTCGGGCCACGCTCTCCCCAGTTTCTCCAGAATCCGTCAGGAACTTCTCTGTAACCGTATCCGTCCGTTCCGCACCGGTGCGGCGGGATATATGTGCTGCGCCCTTCTGCTGCTTGTCACCTCCCTGATTCTGAACAGAAGAAGAATAAGTTCTGCGGTGATCTTCCTCACCGTCCTTCCATTCCTTCTCCATACCTGGGGGATAGGTGCCAGATGGTTCTGTTCGGGGCAGCCTCCCCTGAGCAATTCCTATGAAGTGACCGTATTCCTTTCGTGGTGTACGGCTCTGTTCTCCATCATCCTGTCCCGCCGTTCGGCACCAGCCTCCGCCTTCGGTCTGCTCTTTTCGGGAGCGCTCCTCCTGGTGGCGGGAATGAACAGCATGGACCCCGCCATCACTCCTCTGGTCCCTGTACTCCAGTCTCCGTGGCTGATGTTCCACGTCGCGGTGATCATGGCCGGTTATGGCTGTTTCGGAATAAACTTCCTTCTCGCGGTATATAATCTGACCGCCATCCGCATATGGGGAAGTTCATCCGGCACAGTCGGGAGAGCGACCGTTCTGATGGAGATTTTCGCCCTGACGGGACTGATGCTGATGACTCTCGGCACTTTTTTGGGAGCCGTGTGGGCAGGGGAATCGTGGGGGACCTACTGGAGCTGGGATCCCAAGGAGACCTGGGCTCTGATCACTATCCTGGCATATACCATCACCACGCACGCCCGTATGGTACCGCGGACGAACACCCCGGAAAAACTGTCAATCCTCTCCATCATCGGGTTCCTGTGCGTCCTGATGACCTATTTCGGAGTAAATTGGTTCCTGGTCGGAATGCACTCCTACGCATGATTCGCAATACCGATTAAGATTACTATATTTGGGAAGATATTCAGTCACCCTCAAGAATTATTATTCAATCAATATATGAAGACACATTTTCTCGCCATCATCGCCATCGCAGGTATGAGCGCATGCCTCACCGCCGGCGCACAATCCGCTGCTGACAGATCCGTCAGGCTCACCATCGACACATCCTCTCCGGAATATCTCTCACCCTATATTTTCGGACATAATCTCGAGCACACCAGGGCGGCGGTAAACAACGGACTCAGCGCCCAGATGCTCCGGAACAGGAAATTCGCGGGAAAGCCGTCCCGGAACTGCGGTCTGGCATCCCACTGGTTCGGCATCGGTGAAAAGACATTGTTCTATCTGGACGAATTCGAGACATACACCCGGCATATCTGTCTCGAGAACATGAGAAGAAGAAACGAAATCCAGTCCCAGACAGTCCAGAATATGACTGCCGGGGTCGTGTCGGGTATGGGTCAGTCCGGGATAGCCGTAGAGGCGGGAAGAAGCTACAGTCTGCGCACCGTGACCAAAGTCTCCAAGCCCCTGACACTTAACGTCGAGATCGCGGCGGCGGAAGGAGACGTCATATACGCATCGAAACAGCTCCGCCTGACCCCTTCGGAAGAGTGGTCCGTAACGGAATTCGAGATGGTACCCTCCCTCCGCGACGATTCCGCCTGCATAAGATACACCTTCACCGAGCAGGCCGAAATATGTTTCGGCGCCCTGTCGATGATGCCCTCCGACCATTTTCATGGCATGAGGAGTGACGTGGTCGCACATCTGAAGGCCATCGGTCCCACCATTTTACGTTGGCCCGGCGGCAATTTCGCCGGCGAATACCGCTGGAAGGACGGTCTCCTGGATGCAGATGCGCGCGGACCTCTCTGCGCGGCGACAGAAATCGAGACACAGCCTTACACCGACGGATTCGACTATCACGAGATAAATACCGACGATTTCATAGCACTCTGCCGGGAAGTGGGGGCCGAACCGTTCCTGACCATAAATCTGGCGTGGAGCACCCCTGAGGAAAGTGCCCAGTGGATAGAATACTGTAACGGCTCCGCCGATACCGAATACGGCCGCATCAGAGCGGAAAGAGGCTTCACGGAACCCTATGACGTCAAGTTCTGGTCTCTGGGAAATGAAATGGGGTTCCATCACATGGAAGGTCCCGTATCGCCGTCCGAATATACCTCCATCGCATCGGCACATGCCGAAGCGCTGCTCAAGAACTGTCCGGACATAAGGGTTTTCGCCTCCGGACCCTATCCGAATGAAGAGTGGACCGTCCATTCGGGAGCCGTGCTCGCCGACAAGGCCCCGTACCTCTCTTTCCACTGGTATTCCCGCCCGACGGGATTCCATTATACCACCGGGGAAGAAGTCCGTGACACTTACGAACAGATCGTCGCCACTGCCGAAACGAATTTCACCGTCGCGGAGACCATGCGTAAAACTATGGACAGGACCGGTGTCAAGATGCACATATCTTTCGACGAATGGAACCAGTGGTACAGCTGGTACCGTCCTTCCTGCACAGGTGAAGGCATCTTCACCGCCAAATTCATCAATGGAATCGTCAACAGCAGCACCAGACTGGACATCCCCGTATGCTGTTACTTCCAGCCTGTGGGAGAAGGCGCCATAATGATAACCCCGACATCCAGTCGTCTGTCTGCCAACGGACAGGTCTTCTCACTGATGAAAGCCCATCAGGGCGGCAGGATGTGTCCCGTCACAGGAGATAGTGAATGCAGGGCGGCAGCCACCCTGAAGGACGGAGTGCTGACGGTCACACTGGTGAACGACAGTTACGACCGGGCGGAAAATATGGAACTGGCCGTGAAAGGAAAAGTCAGGAAAGCCACACTTCTCTCCTGTGAGGATATCAGACCTTACACTTACTTCACCGAATCGGAGCTGGAAGTCATTCCCGGGAAAAAGTCATTGAAGACGACTCTCCCGCCGCACAGCATAGCCTCCATAGAGATAGAACTACATCGATAAGAAACTGACGGGCCGGCCTCGCCGGCCTCTTATTCAGTCACCGGAGTAAAGACGGCGGTGACACCGCCGTTCGGTGCCAAGTGAATGTCGATGGTGTCTGACGGCGATATGACGGACTCGCTCTTCTCTATCAGATTGGGGTTTTCATCGGAACCGGCGGCGTCCCCGAACATAGTCAGTCCGAATGATCCGTCTCCGAGGAAGTCAAGAGGCAGAGCGATGTCATGTGATGAAGTGTCACCTATTCCCCCGACATACCAGTTCACGCCTTTCCGTCTGGCGATGACCAGATATGAATCTAGTTCAGCCTGAAGCACACGTGTCTCATCCCATACGGTAGGGACGTTTTGTATGAACTCGAATCCTGTTTCTCCGATATATGCTTCCGGTGCATCGGAGACCAGATGAAGGGCACTTTGGAGTATCACATACATGGCCAGACTGTGCGAGCGTGTGGAAGTGGTGACCGGACGATTGAAGACCGGAGCGAATTCTTCAGCTTTCACTGCACGGAAACTCCCCAGATGATAATCGGCGGGACCGGCAAGCGTCCTGACGTATGCGACATCGAGATCGTGTTCCGATCCCTTGAGTTCGCCGCTGAATCTGCCGTCCCATTTGTAAAATTCATAGTTCAGTGTGTTCTCCCTGGTGAATTCGCAGGGATAGGTGCGATTGAGGCCGGAAGGTTTGCTGGCCCCGTGGAACTGGATATGGAGATGATATTTCATTCCCAGTTCAAGAGCCCTCTTCTGGAAGTCTATCATCTCTTCATCATCACGGTCCATGAAGTCAATCATAATACCCTTTATGCCTTTGGCATTATATATTCCGAAGGTCTCTTCCATATTCTTGTCGAGGGTTTTCCAATGTACCCACACACGCATCCCGACCCCCCTTTCAGCGGCGTAACCGCATATCGAATCGATGTCGTATCCGGGGTACGGAACAGACGTGTCATCATCATCCCCTGCATTTCCGGGAACGCTTCCCCGATTATAATACCAGCAGATTTCTTTCCCCTGTTCATCGACAATACCCGTGACCGAGTGGTATTTGATGCCGTTTTCCGCACAGAAGTCGATATAATGGCGGCTGATGTTCTGATTTATGGTATTGATATCAC
>DCIQ01000004.1:0-594 GCA_002317435.1 Bacteroidales bacterium UBA1722
GATATTTTCATCGTATCGGACGAAGGGGCGAGTCCCGGCCTGTCGGACTGGAGCATTCCTCCGTGCCCGAACAAAAACCTGTTTCTGCTGGTATCAGACATATTATATCGTATTCTCGAAATAGTATGGATAAATCATATTGTCTTTCGAACAGGAATCCTTCAGACTGTATTTCAGTCTGATTCTGAGAATTCCTTCGGTAAGGTCCGAATCGTCGAGGCTCAATTCGTGCACATCGATGCGGGGTTCGTACTTGTAAACAGCCGTTTCAAGCATCCTGCGGAGCTTGATTACAGCAGCGGTATCCATCGGTTTGAACTGATAGTCCGCCACACTGGCTCCGAAATCGGGTCTGAAGAGGCGTTCGCCGAGCCCGGTCGAGAAAATCGCATTCAGGGACCCCTCGATCTCCTTTTCAGCGGAAGTCATGCTGACTCCCGAAATCCCGGAATCGGATTTGTCGAAATGCGGTGGGAAACTCCACCCTTTTCCTATAATGTCTTCCATTTCCTAGCCTCCTATCATTACCGTAGGGCAGCCGGCGACCGCCATCGCCCCGCATCCGCAGGCATCCGTGGTACGAAGGGCCGGCCG
>DCIQ01000004.1:686-3045 GCA_002317435.1 Bacteroidales bacterium UBA1722
CAGGAATGAAGGTCCCCCATAACCGCCGCAGGCATACCTCCTATCAGAACCGTGGGCACCCCAGGTCCCGTAACCGCTCCTCCGTGATTTGTCGGATCTCCGACTCTTACTGCCGCTGCCATAATATTTTTCCAATTTAAGTTTTCGCAATTGCGAAAACTGTATTTCTAATTTATCTGCACTATGGATCCCTTGACCACGGTATTCCCGCTGCTGGAGATCTCGGCTGACCCGCTGCCCTTGGCCGCGAGCTGTGCATCAGCCTTGAGGTTAATGTTGGTTCCCTGCAGATTCAGATCACCTTTTGCCTTTAAGGCAATATCCTTCGCGCTGTCGAGGGTGATACCTCCCGAATCGAGCGTGAACTTGTTTCCGTTCTGATCCTCCAGGCGGACGTTCCCGTCGTCATCGCTGAGGATTATGGTATTTCCTCCGGGAGTCCGTATGGTTATCTTCTTCTTGCCGTCATCGAATTCGAGCCGGAGTTTCTCTCTGGTGACTATTCCCTTTATGTCGTTGGAGTCAGATTTTTCGAAAGGGGAAACGGCCGAACCGTTGTGGAACATCCCGAGGACCACAGCCTCCGACGGATTGGCTCCGATGAAACCGACCACCACCTCATCGCCCACCTCGGGCATGAACACGCACCCGCGTTCCTTACCGGCATCGGGAAGTGCCACCCTCGCCCATAATGATGCGGTGTCGTAGCCCATAAGCTTCACCTTTATCCTCTCCTCTCCGGCCGGATCCCCTTCGATGGCCTCCACCACGGCGACCTGGAGTCCGTGCGACGCAGGCACCGCACCATCAGCCGCCTCAGCATCTATATCTCGGTATTTCAAGGAAAAAGGTACGTTCTGTACACCTATTCCCAGAGTAGTCTCCCAATCGTTCTCCGCATATTTCTGAATCACGGAAGAGACGAATGCACTCCCCTCGAAACACTTCCCGACACCTTCGAGAAACACCATATCCGTAGGGAAAACGGCATTGTACCCCTGTGCGGACAGTTTTCCGGTGACTCTGGAAAGATCCAGCCGCATCGCCTCCGAGGCATTGAACTGCTCCATGGCGTCAGGGGTGGCCTGACCGCTGAGCAGATGGACGGTTCTGGTGGAATTGCCCACTTTTGATGCCAGATCACAGGTTTTTTCAGTGCCCTGACCGGTATCGGAATCTCCTGCCGGAACCTCGGATGAATCCATCTGTCCGGATGAATAGTTCCAGGCCTTGGCAGCGACGGATTTGAATCTGTCGCGTCCGTTGAGCTGGATTTGTATTTTATTGAGGGAATACCCGTTGGATATTTTCATCACCGGTTCGGAAGACAAGTCCGGAGCTACAGCCTTGATACCTGAAGGGAGAGTACAGAGCAGAAGTCCGGCTGACTCAGCCCTCATATTGATGAAATCCCAGTCCGAACAGTTGTACTGGACCAGTTTTTCGTGCCTGACCTTGGTATCGCCCACTTCGGCACTTATTCCATAATTCCCTGCTGTCTCTGAGAGCACATCAGAGTCTGTCATATCCTCGTGGCAGAGGAAATGCCTCTCAAGAGTCATCCTGAAAGCTTCATGCCGGGCCTTCACGACAGCCTCAGTCCCTTCCCGCCCCATCCGGAGGGACTTCTCGATGATCACCCCGCTGAAGACTTTCCCGAAGTCCAGGTCCCTTCCGATACTGATATCAAGTTTCTTTCCTATGGAGAAATCATCAGAATCGGACAATTCAAGTGACGAAGGGTCATCCTGCAGCACTACATTGGCGGAGGCTATCTTCCCGATGCCGCACATGGTCTCCACCGAAACGAGATGGGCCGAACAGTCCACTTCGTGGCCGTCCACTTCGATTTTCACATCTATGCTGCCGTGTATGGTGTAATTCTCAGCCATTTCCGTATAGTCTCATTTTGAATATCCTCCTGTCGAAGAATAATCCGGGGTCATCTCCGCACGCGAATAGTTACAGGTCATCAGCGACGCCGAATCATTCTGTCTGGCAGAAGAGAGAGTTTCATCATAGGAGGCATTCGGGCAGACACACTCACAGTTTGGGGTCTCCTTCGTAACGGGAGGAGCAGGCTTCTTTTGGGAGGAACCTGTCTTTTTCTTGTCATCGGGACTGGGTTTCTCCACTGAAACGAACTTACAGGTGGCTTTTATGCGGAGAGGATTGCCGTCAGTATGAAACAATTGATATTTGATGGTCATCGACTCCAATTTGCAGTTGAAAGTCTCTCCGCAGTATGTCATCTCGACGAAGTTGGCCTTCTTCTTGGTCCCGGGAGACGCCGGTTGGGCATAAACGACACTCAGGAATTCCTTGAAGACATCGGCAAGCGCCCGAGTGGATTTACCCA
>DCIQ01000004.1:3214-4209 GCA_002317435.1 Bacteroidales bacterium UBA1722
CCCCCCGAATCTATCTTCCGGGTAAAGCCCACATCCGAATAGGCTGTGAAACTCATATGGGCCATCCCTTCCCTGGATGCGAAATCACTCATCTCTCGTTGTCTTTAGTAAAGTCCTCTTCATAAAATTTCCTCGTCATAGTACCGGACTCGGAAGCTACGTTCCCGCCTTCGACGAGCTCTTCCACGGTATGATTATCGGTCGCGGAATCTTCCGAAACATCAGCCCTTATGACTATCTCCCTGATTCTAAGTGTCATTTTCCATTTCTGTCAGCAGTCAAAAAAAATCTCCTGTACGCCAGTTCCAAAGTCTGTATCACCAGCTCGTTCTTGCCGGCATTGAAGTCACTTACGGACAGTTTGACCGGATATGCCCCTTCGAAGGACCATGATTTGATGGATTTGTCTTCATAATCACGTAAGGATACTATCACGGTCTTCGTGCTGAAAGTGAAATCCTCCACAGCTTTCCTGGCCCAATCCACTATGGTGGGGGACGTCGCCGACAAAGCCCTTTTGAGAACCAGATTCTTGAACTTCGGAGGCTTGGGGAGGCGGATGGTATAATTGTTGCCGCCGCCTTCCTGCAAGTCTTCCGTCTGCATATCGATACTGAGTCCGCTCACTTCGCTGAACGGCACGGACGGTGCATCCTCCACGGAACTCCCGTCATCGACGAAAGATACCGCGAAGTGAAAAGCGGGAATCATCTTGTTATCGGTCGCGTCTTCAGCCATAGGGTCCACTTGGAATCAGATTACTTCTTCGCCGCCCTCACTACGGTGAAACTTTCATAAGCGAGTTCCACGCTTTCGATAAGGACCTCTCCCTTGGATGCATTCAGTGCTCCGCCGTCATATTTCACGGGGAACGCATTTTCAAGACTCCAGGTGATTACCGGATCGTGATTTTCATCGAGAAGCATGATCTTTACGTTCCTTCTGTCCACGATATTGTTGTTTATGGAAGAGAACCATTCGAAGAAACCGTTGTC
>DCIQ01000112.1 GCA_002317435.1 Bacteroidales bacterium UBA1722
TCCGCCAGCTGTCTCTGTTGTGTAAACGTAAGGTACTTGACTTCTCCGTTTTCCAGCCATGCGGCCGCATTTACCTCGGAGTGTGCACATATCAAGTCGAACAGGTTCCTGAAACTTTTCTCTTTTTCGAGTAATGCGCAGTCGCGCAGCACATCATATTTAAAAGATTCTTGCATTGGTTAGGTTTTGGGTATGTATCGGAAGCAAAAATAACAATCTTTATACAGATTCACCAAACTTATTCTTGAAAAAGGAGGATTATTCCGCCTCGCCTTCTTTTTTCCGGAGTGGTTCCGAAGTGTCTCCGAAGATTTCTCCGTATCGTCTGTTGATGTATCCGTATGTTTCCACGTAGCATTTGAAGAAGCCTTTGGTGTCCTTGGTTATGAACGGCTCGTCAAGCTGTATCTGACTTATCTTCTTGAAATCGTATCCTCCGTTCACCTTCCATCCCCACTCTTCGAGGAATCCGATGTATATGGCGTCTTTCGGGCAGAACAGCGAGCACCTCATGCACATAAGGCAGTGATGGTGGAACCTGATGGTGCCTTCCGCGTCCCTGTAGATGTTCCCGGTGGGACACCGTCTGATGCACAGGTCGCAGTTTATGCATTTGTCCCGGTCCACCTTATAGAAGAATGAGTTCACGTCCCCTCCTATATATTGGGGTCTCGATACCACACTGGATACTATGCGCGGCCACAGTTTGTATCTTTTCATGTTGGGGATTCCGTTCTTCAGTTCGTAAACCAGAATCTCAAGCAGTTTGTCATCCATTCCCAACATCTCCTTCACCAGTCTCTCGTCGAAACGGAAGTGGATGTTGTAAGGCATTATGAAGTGGTATTCGTTGGTCACTTTTACTCCGTCCCGTCTCAGTTTTCTGAGGAAATACTTGGAAGAAGCGTCGTTGGCGTGTTGGGTCTCACCGGAGTTCTTATATATGAACGCTTTCAGACCGCGGGGAAACTTCTGTTTCCTGATGAATCTAAGGAAGGGCCAGGGTGCGCAATACCCATATATGGGATATCCGAGCCCCAGCAGGTCATATCCCGTCCAGTCGAGTCTTTCATCGTTCAGCGGGTCTATCTCGTAGGTATCCACCTCGTATCCTTCACGAAGAAGTTTCTTCTTCAGTTCACCGGTGACATACCGTGTGTTGAACGTACCTGTGTAATATAGCAGCAGACACTTCATTTCTTCTTTTTCTTTTTCAGTACCTCGTATTGGAAAAATCTGCCGAATTCGCCTGCCGTTTCCGGATTCTGCTCCTTGATCTCGCGGAAAAACGTCTTCTTGCCGAGGGTGAGAAGATTCAGCAACCCTCTCATTTCGAAATATTCATAGCACCTCTTGTATCCTATCGAACAGATAAGCCACTTGCCTGCCGTTTTTCTGTATGAAACGTCATAGATGGCCGCTCCGTGGAGTTTCATGAGGTATTTCTCGTGGAGGAGGTGGTCCTCCAGATACCATTTGGCCGTGGCCTCCGTGCCGGTGACGTCTATCTCCCCTCCGTGTATTAGATGGGTGGAGGGCATATTCAGTTTCATCACGCTGCACAGGAACTTTATGACGGCGTCTTTTCCGTCGTAGGACATGGAACCGTTACCGTAGGATGATCTCACATCTTCCGCGAAGCACTCTGCGATTCCGTCGAAATCCCTGGTATCCAGACATCTCTGGTATTTGGCCTGAAGGCGGCGGATGGACTCGATGTCCTCCAGACGGGTTATTCTTTCTTCGAGTGTGAGGAGGCTTGTGTCGTCCATATCTAGAAAATTCCCCATTTGCGGACCAGCCGCAGCGCGCAGGTGGGGATGAGCGCGATCAGTAAAAGAAGAAGATGGTTCCAGGCTCCGGGGATTATGCGGTGCCTGCCCCGGAACATGGCTTTCAGCCCTTTTTCCGCCAGTTTCTCCGGGGTGATGATATAGCCTATGAGCAGTCCTGTCCTGATGGCCGAAGGTTTCAGGTTATAGAGAGTGGTGGCTACCGCCCCCGGACATACGGCGGTGACGTTGACTCCCTCCCCGCGCAGTTCGATGTGTATGGATCTGGTGAAGTTCTTCAGGAAAGCCTTGGTGGCGCTGTAGGTGGCCAGCCGCTGGACCGCTATCCCGGCGGTGACGGAACTCATGTTCAGGATGTAGCCTTTATGGCGCTGGACCATATCCTGTCCGAAATACCATATCAGCATCGCTGGGGTATAGACGTGCAGGTTCAGAATCAGGGAATTGAATTTCTCCGAGTCTTTCAGGAAATCCCGGTCATGATAGACTCCCGCGTTGTTTATGAGAACTTCCACCTCCAGATTTTCGCCGTGGCAGTAATCGTAAATGTCCTTGGCCGCTTCCTGACATCCCAGATCGCGCATCAGGGGGATTACCTTCACGCCGAACTCCTTCCTCAGTTCCTCTCCCTTCTGTTTCAGGGCCTCGGCTTCATTGCTTATCACTATCAGGTTATAGCCTCTCCGGGCCAGTGCCCTGGCGTATTGGAATCCGATTCCGGAACTGGCCCCTGTGACCAGTGCGTATTTTTCACTCATGTCGGAAGCTGTTTTGAAATGATTCTCGGTCAGTCCTGTTCGGTTTGTCGGCCGGATTTCTGCATGTCGGTCCATTTATTCCATTCCTCTCTCCTTAAACAGCCTTTCCGCATTCACGAGGTCTTCCGGCGTGTCTATTTCTATACCCATGTAATTGGTCTCCAAAACCTTGATTTTCTTCCCGTATTCCAGGAAACGGATACATTCGATGGCTTCGGAGGCTTCGTTGGGGAGTTGTTTCCAGGATGCGAAGTCCAGAAGGGACCGGCGGCGGAATGCGTAGAGCCCGATGTGCTCGAAGTATCTGGCTCCTGCGCCGGCATTCCTGGGGTAGGGGATGGGACTGCGCGAGAAATACATCGCGAATCCGTCACGGTCGGTAATCACCTTGCAGTAGTTCGGGTCCTTTATCAGTTTCGGATCCTTGAGTTCCTGCATCATGGTGGAGAGGTCCACCTTGTCTGCGTCCGGCCCGTAATATGGGGACAGCAGCAGTTCCAGCGCCTCTTTCGACGTGAAGGGTTCGTCTCCCTGCACGTTCACTATCAGGTCGCACTCCACCTGCTCTGCGGCTTCGGCGATACGGTCGCTTCCGGTGGGGTGTTCACGGGTGCTCATAATGCATTTGTAACCTCCGTTCATAACCGCTTCCCGGATGCGTTCATCGTCGGTGACCACATACACGTCACTGAACAGTCCCGTGCGGGCGGCGGCCTCGCAGGTACGTACTATCACGGGTTTTCCGCACAGCATCGCCAGCGGCTTGCCCGGAAATCTGGATGACCCGTATCTGGCCGGAATCATCGCCACTATCTTGTAATTCTTTTCTGTCATACAGGCGGATTCTTAAATAATTTATACTCAGTCTTGATATAAGTCAGGATAAAAAATAACCTTGGTAATCTTCATGTGTCTTTTCGGGATATGTTCAATTTTTCATCAGTCACTCACCACCAGCCTGCATTATTCATACTCATTCCTACTCCAAGAGCTAACTGGCAGCACCTCAGCGTGGTGCTCACTCTTCCTCTTCGAAAGTAGGGTTCACTAC
>DCIQ01000067.1:0-8883 GCA_002317435.1 Bacteroidales bacterium UBA1722
AGGAGGGTGACAGCGGCTTCTTTATCCTTAGTGTTTCTCAATGCTTTGATAGCGTTGCGCGTGGTCTTCGCATAATAGCGGTTGTGCGCGTTTCGTGTAACGTTTTGACGGTTACGCTTGTCTGCTGATGCGTGATTTGCCATTTTAATATCTTTTTATATTTTTTAGTAGTGGGTAGGGGATTCGAACCCCTATGGCAAGAATGAAAATCTTGAATCCTAACCCTTAGATGAACCCACCGCGCGTTCCTTACATAAAACTATCCGTTCTATTTTGGGAGTGCAAAGGTAGATATTTTTTTTAATGATACAAATTTACTTGTTATTTTTTTGAATTGCCGTTCTTCTTCCACTCGAAGGAATAAAGGACTGATTCGACGAACCTGAGGTAGTTCCTTTTATCGTACTTCGGTGCATATACGAAGCCGAATTCCACGACCAGTTCCTTGCCTTTTCTGTCGGGGAAGATATGACAGACGAAGGGCCCTCCCATATAGTCGTTCTTCAGTTCCCACATCCCGCGTATTTCGGTAAAGGTCCTCTCCTTGTAACTTACATATTTCAGTCCCGGCATGATATACCTGTTGATGACCATATAGCTGTTGTCCCTCATTCCGGGGACATTGGCTTGCAGTGCACTGTCTATTTCATCGAGGTAATCTTCCAAAACGGTGTCGCCGGCGGCGGAGGAGGAATACGGAATCTTGAAGAAGAACATCCCCTGGTTTACATAAGTGGTTTCGTGTGATACCCAGATGAAGTCATTTGTCTGTTTCTTTACGGAGTAGTCTTTCGTAAAGAAAGGAGTGCCTCCTATGAATGACGAAATGGCATTCTGTACCTGGGGATTCTCGAATTTGCGGGTATTGTTTATGATACGGTCACGCTCTTTCTGTTCGAAGGCTGCGGACATCTTCTCCTTTTCGGCGATGACCATGGCGAGGGCACTTTCCTCGTCCGGAGCCGTCAGCCTGATAACTATCTGGGGGTGCGCCCATACGTCCAGAAGGTATGAAATCTCCGGTGTTTCGGCTGTATTGTCGATATCTATGGTGAGGATGTTCCTGTGCATACAGAATGAACCGTTGAAAGCGCTGTGGGGTGCATTGAATACCGAGAATGTCTGTTCGCTCTGCGGAAGGAACGGGTAGTCGGCCATGAAGGTCTGGCGCAGTTCGGATCCGATTTCTCCCTCCCAATAGGGCTTTTCTATTATTACGAATATTTCACCGGGAGCACCTGTCACGCTCGGGAGATACTTCGCACGGCTCTGGGCTGCTGCGGCTGCATCTGTGTTCTCCGCATCGGTTTTCCGGGAAGAGCCGCCGCCGGCACCGCAGGATGTGAATGCCAGGGAGAGGATGATGAACGCTATGAGTCTGGATGTTTTCATAATGTATTATGTTATCTGAATAAGCGGGTGATATCATTGCCGAAGGCAAGAATGATAAGGAGCAGGAGGATGATCATCCCTGCGATCTGGGCCTTTTCCAGGAATCGGTCGGAAGGCCGGCGGCGCGTCACTATTTCCCAGAGGGTGAAAAATATGTGACCGCCGTCCAATCCGGGAATGGGGATTATGTTCAGGACTGCCAGCATCACCGACAGATATGCCGAGATGCTCCAGAACAGATGCCAGTCCCAGGAGGAGGGGAATATGCTGCCTATGGCGATGAAACTGCCGACGGATTTGTATGCCTGGGTTTTCGGGGAGAAGATCAGCCCGAGTTCCTGGATGTATCCCGAGATGGTGCCGAACGTCTTGCCGGTTCCCGCCCGGACGGCCTGAAGCAGCGGATATTCCTTTCTGGTGATTTCGAAGCCGGAGATGTCCCCCTGAAGGAGTACTTGTATCTTGCCGGAGGCATCGGTATTGGCGGCGACGGTGACGAGGGATTTCTCCCTCAGGAAGGTGATCTCTACGGTGGTGTCGCGCAGAGGGGCGAGTGCCGCCTGGACCTCGGAGAACGAAAAGACCTCCCTGTCCGCTATCCGCCGGAAGATATCTCCTGTTTTTATGCCGGAGGCAATGTTTATGGATGTGTCGGGGATGGATGCCACAGCTACGGGGGAACGGAGGGAGAACATTCCAGGGGTGTTCAGGATGGCGGGGATGTATTCTTCATCGATGGCGATCGTGAGGGTGTCTCCGTCTCTGAGGACGGTGGCTTGGCGGGCCTGCATCCTCACGAGGTTTACCTGAAGGTTCGTGAAACTCTCTTCGTCCTGACATTCTCCGTCGAAGGCGATTATTCTGTCTCCGGGTCGGAATCCCAGTTCCAGGGCGAGGGCATTCGGTTCTATGCCGTACACGGCGTCTTCGTTCTTCAGGTACTCTTCTCCCCACGTACCCAGAATGGCGCTGTAGAGTGTGATGGCCAGCAGGAAGTTGAAGAATACCCCTCCGAAGAGGACCAGCAGCCTCTGCCAGGCCGGTTTGCTGCGGAACTCCCACGGCTGCGGCTCCCTGCTGATGGCTTCGGTGTCCAGAGATTCGTCCACCATGCCGGATATCTTGCAGAAGCCGCCGAGGGGGATGCATCCGATGCCGAATTCGGTGTCACTGTTCCCGGGCTTGAACTTGAATACGGCCGGGGGGAAGAAAAGGTAGAATTTCTCCACCCGCATCCCGAAAAGTTTGGCGAAGAGGAAGTGACCGAACTCGTGCACTATCACCAGAAGGGAGAGTGCGAGGATTACTTGTATCGTTTTCAGTATTATGTCCATAGTCTATTTCATTTGTTTGAGAATTTCTTCCGCACGGAGTCTTCCTTCACGGTCCGTCTCGAATATGTCATCCAGGGAAGGATCCGGAACGTATGGCATTTCCGCTATGGTCTCCCGGATCAGGTCGGGGATTCTGACGAAGGGAAGTCTTCCCTCCAGAAATGCCTTGACCGCGATTTCATTGGCGGCGTTCATCGCGCAGGGGACGTTCCCGCCTTCGGAGATGGCGTCGTATGCGATATCTATGCAGGGGAATTTCTTCCTGTCCGGTTTCAGGAATGTGAAGGTGCCTATGTCGGTGAAATCCACGTTCGGTACGGGGGATTGGATTCTGTCCGGGTGAGTGAATGCGTACTGGATGGGAAGCCTCATGTCCGGAACCCCCATCTGGGCTATGACGCTTCCGTCCCGGAACCGGACCATCGAGTGGATAATGGACTGGGGGTGTACCAATATCTCTATGTCCGAGGCGGGAGTGCCGAAAAGCCAGCGGGCTTCGATCATCTCGAATCCCTTGTTCATCATCGAGGCGGAATCGATGGTGACTTTCGCTCCCATGTTCCAGTTGGGGTGATTGAGGGCGTTCCGCGGTGTGACGTTCGGGAGCTCCGAGGCCGGAGTGTGGAGGAACGGTCCTCCGGACGCTGTCAGGAGTATCTTGTCTATGGGGGAGGATTCGCCCTTGAGACACTGGAATATGGCGGAATGTTCCGAATCCACGGGGACTACGGATACTTCGGGATGCTCTTTCAGGAGGGCGGTTATGAGAGAGCCGCCGGCCACCAATGTCTCCTTGTTCGCCAATGCGATATTCTTCCCGCTCCGGATGGCGGAGACGGTGGGCCTGAGCCCGCTGAAACCTACCATCGCGGTAAGCACCAAATCGATATCCTGCTCTTGGGACAGTATTTCCGATATCGCTTCTCCTCCGGCATATACCCTGGTCCGGTGACCGGACAGTGCCGAAGTGACTTTTTCTTTCAGGGACGTGTCGCAGATGACCGCTCTCGGGACATCGAATGCGATGGCTTGTGAAACGAGCAGGTCACAGTTTCTGTTGGCGGTGAGCAGTTCCACCTGATAGAGGTCCCTGTTCCTGCCGATGATGTCCAGGGCCTGTGTCCCGATGGAACCTGTCGAACCCAATATCGCTATTCTCTTTTTCTGCATTTTCTAGAATTTTATGTACAGTGCGGGATCCACCGGCTCTCCCTGATGCCAGAGTTCGAAGTGGAGATGGCTTCCGCGGCTCAGACGTCCGGTGTCGCCCGATATGGCGATGGCCGCACCGGCGGACACTTTGTCACCGGTTTTTACCAGCAGGGAGGAGCAATGGCGGTATACGGAGATGAGATTGTTCAAGTGCTGGATCTGTACGTTGTATCCTGTGTCGTCGGTCCAGAAAGCGGAGATCACCGTGCCGTCAAGCACTGAATTGACTATCGTGTTCGAAGGTACCGCGATGTCGATGAAGGGATGGCGGATGGCTTCGTTGTAGGATTCGGTGATGATTCCTTTTACGGGAGGGAAGAAGAGCATGCCCTCTATCTGTCTGACCCTGTCCCTTCGGGATGAGATGGCATATTTCTCCTGCGAAGTGATCTCGCTCCTGAGAAGGGAGTCGTCTCTGGAAATCCGGTTCAGAAGGGATGTGTCCAGGGGTGAGGCTGAATCTGCCGGCGCCTGGACGAACATGCTGTCCACGTCGAAAGGTTTTCTTCCGGTGACTATCCTCTGGATGTTTGTGAGCAGGAGGTCCTGAAGCGCTATGGCGTTTTCCAGCGAGTCGAGCATCGCCGCATTCTCTATGGCCAGTCTTCTGGATTCGGAGGAAGGGTATCCGGGGATGAGTTCGCGGACGGGGGTATAGGCCACGACGGCGAAACAGGATATGAGAATCAGTACCATCAGCACGGCGGCCATGAAGATGAGTCTCAGTTTCGATCCGCGGAATGAGAACACTTTTCGGGAAGTGTCTCCGTCAGTGATGTCGATCAGGAAGATTTTCGACCACTTGCCCTTTTTGATTCCTTTGTCGTCAGCCATAATCAAGCAGTAAAAAACAAGTTGGTAAAGATTACCAAGTTATTTTTTTCAAGGATAACTAAATGATGTACCTTTGCGGAATGAATCGGATGGTAGGCATAGATTACGGAAGAAAGCGGACAGGACTGGCTGTCACGGACCCGCTGGGTATCTTCGCCCAACCTCTCGATACCGTTCCGACTGCAAATATAATCAACTATCTCAAAAATTACTCACAGAAAGAGACCGTGACCAGATTCGTGGTGGGATATCCGAAAAACCTGGATAACCGTCCCGCCGAGGCGGCGCAGTATGTGGATGTGTTCCTTAAACAGCTTTCCGCCGCTTTTCCCGACATACCCGTGTCACTTGAGGATGAACGGTTCACTTCTGTTCTGGCATTCCGTTCCCTGATAGACAGCGGAGTCAGGAAAATGGACCGCCGGGACAAGTCCGCGGTGGACAAGGTCAGTGCATCACTGATACTCCAGACGTATATGGACCGTCCGAAACAAACCGAAGAAAAATAAAACTCCATAAGAAATGATACTGCCCATCTATATCTACGGATCTGAGATTCTCAGAAAGAAATGCCAGCCTGTCGATGCCGCATCTGCCGACAAGGAGGAAATCAGGAAATATGTCACCGATATGTTCGAGACCATGAAGGAGGCTGAGGGTGTCGGTCTGGCCGCTCCCCAGGTGGGCCGTGACGCCCGCATCCTGGTGGTGGACGGCACCGATCTGGCAGATACCTATCCGGCCCTCAGAAATTTCCGCAAGGCTATGATAAATCCGGAGATTCTGGAGAAGAGCGCGGAGACTTCGCTATATAACGAAGGGTGCCTGAGTGTTCCGGACATCCATTGTGACGTCACCCGTCCCAAGAAGATAACCGTCCGCTATCTGGATGAAAATCTCGAAGAGCACACCGAAGAGTTCGATGATTTCGCCGCCAGGATGATATGGCACGAAATGGATCATCTCGACGGCATCCTGTTCACCGACCACGTGACTCCCATCAGGAAAAAAATGATCAGCAGCAAGCTTCACAACATCTCCAAAGGCAAGGTCCGCTGCGCCTACAAGGCGAAACTGGGGAAATAGTTCCTCGGGGTCAGATTCTGACCAGTTCGTACTCCATGGTCCCGAGACCGATTTTCTCGCCGTGTATCAGGGCCGACTTCCAGTCGGTGTCCGGATGCACGTAGTAGAAGATGTCGTGTTCCCCCCGACAGTTGTGGCCGTGACGGCAGCGCTCCTTTTCGGAGGCGTCATGCCTGTCGGTGTACATGGTGTCCGGAATGACCGGTGCCTGCATCACCAGGTCGGCGCAGGCCTGGTCCAGGGCGACAGGGTCGAAGGATGCCGCCATCCCCACATTCGGGACCAGCGCCGCATCGTTCGAACCCCAGCAGTCGCATTCCGGGGATACGTCCATTATGAAACTGACGTGGAAGTTCGGTTTCCCGTCGAGGATGGCCTTGGTGTATTCGGCGATTTTGCAGTTCATGTTCTTCGAGTCGGAGTCCTGCGCCGAGACCGCTCCTCCTTTCTGGCAAACCGCTATGCATTGGCCGCAGCCGACACATTTTTCGGGGTCTATATGTGCTTTCCGGTCCGTGCCCACGTGAACCGCGTCGTGTGAACACGAATGTTCGCATTTTCCGCATCCGGTGCAGTTCGCGGTGTCTATGACAGGTTTGGAGTCCGCGTGGAGTTTCATCTTCCCGGCTCTGCTGGCCGCACCCATCCCCAGATTTTTCAAGGTGCCGCCGAAGCCTGCCATCTCGTGTCCCTTGAAATGCGTTACGGACACTATGACGTCCGCCTTGGCGATGGCCGAGCCTATCTTGGCCGTGCGGCAATATTCTCCTCCCGCCACGGGCATCTTCACGTAATCCGTACCGTCCAGGCCGTCGGCGATTATGACGGGGGCGCTGACCGATATGGGATTGAATCCGTTACGCATGGCGGAATCTATATGGTTCACGGCATTGGAACGTCCTCCCGAGTAGAGAGTGTTCGAGTCGGTGAGGAACACGATACCTCCGAGTTTCTGTAATTCCCTGACGATCACGTCGACATAGTTCGGACGGAGGAAAGCCATATTCCCCGGCTCTCCGAAATGAAGTTTCACTGCGGTGAACCTGCCTTCGCACGGAAGAGTGTCGATACCTGCCGCCACGATCAGTTTTTTCAGCTTTTTCAGGAGGCTGAATCCGGTCGCTGTCCGGAAGTCGGTGAAGAATACTTTTGATGCCATATCGTTATTGCTCTTTTCACAAATATACGAGTATATTTGCAATATGATTCAGGATTTCCGGCTGAAAGTGTTTTTTTTGACCGCCCGCTACGGGAGTTTCTCGCGTGCGGCGCGCGAGCTGGACATATCCCAGCCTGCGGTGAGCCAGAATATCGCCGAGCTGGAGCAGGACATCGGTGCCGACCTGTTCTTCCGGGATCCCGGGAAGTCCATCGCCCTCACCCACAAGGGAAAATCACTTATGGAATATGCGGGGAGGATTCTCTCGCTCTACGAAAGTCTGAATTCGGAGCTTGTCCCCGGAGCGAGGTGCTCCGCAGAGCCCGCACTGCTCCGTATAGCGTCCGTCCGTCTGGCTGTACAGTTCATATTGCCGGAGGCAATAAAAAACTATTCGCGGGCGTACCCCCACGTATCATTCTCGGTAGTGGAGAGGGAGGACCATGAGATACGGGCGCTTCTGGAGGAGGGAGGGGCTGACATAGGCATCACCTCCGAGTCCCTGGGGGAGAGTTCGGTCCCTCTCGCGGAGCTCAAGGCTGCGGGGGCGGTCCGCCCGATGGTCTCGCTTTTCGCCACCTGTGCCGCCGGCAGTGGGAAGGGGAGGCTGGCCGGGTCCTTCATTCTGGCATGTCAGACCCTCTGAATCACAATAATTTTACGATTTCCGCCGTCAGATTTTTGTTAATCTGAAAATCTGTTTACATTTGCGGGCTTTTCCACGAGATGGAAGAGAGGTAATAATTATCAATTAATAAATTAATAAACCTATGTCAGTTAAAATCCGTTTGGCCCGTCATGGCAAGAAGAACGCCGCTTTCTTTCACATTCTTGTAACAGATTCACGTTCACCCCGTGACGGTCGCTATATCGAGCAGATCGGAACTTACAATCCCAACACAAATCCTGCATCTATCGTGCTGAATTCCGAAAGGGCCCTCTATTGGCTCGGAGTAGGTGCCCAGCCTTCCGATACCTGCCGCCGCATCCTCTCTTACGAAGGTGTTCTTCTGAAGAAGCATCTTGCGGGCGGAGTGGCCAAGGGTGCCATCTCTGAGGCTGTCGCCGAGCAGAGATGGAATGCATGGAAAGCTGAAAGGGACGCTAAGATCGAGGCCAAGAAACAGGGTATCAGCCGCAAGTCCGTAGAAGACCGCCGTGCCGGTCAGGCCGCCGAAGCCAAGGTAAACGAAGAAAGGGCCGAGGCTATCGCCAAGAGGAAGGCTGAAGAGGCTGCCGCTGCTGAAGAAGCACGCAAAGCCGCTGAAGCAGAAGCCGCCGCTGCCGCCGCTCAGGCTGAAGAGGCACCTGCTGAAACCCCCGCCGAAGCATAATGCCCGTGATCGCGAAGGTTTTGAAGTCCTATGGTACCGACGGGACTGTATTGCTCAGTTTCCGCGACGGGATTCCCGAGGATTTCGATGTACAGAGACCGGTATTCCTTTATTTCGAGGGACTGCCGGTCCCTTTTTTCTTTTCATCGTTCTCTCCCAAGGGCCGTGTCCGTGCCCAGGTCCGTTTCGAAGGTGTGGATAATCTTAAAGATGCCGAAGAACTGGCGGGGAAGGAGATATTCGCGGAGTCCCCGGATGATGACGCCGCATCCGACGGGGATGAATTGTGCGTGGAGGACCTGGCCGGGTTCAGCGTACTTTCTGCCGAAGGTATTCCGCAGGGCACTGTAGCACAGGTGGACGATTATTCCGGAAATATAGTTCTCACATTGACCGACGGTCGCATCCTCCCGTACCACGATGATCTTTTCATCGATGCCGACGAGCAGGAACGTACCATTACTCTGATAATACCGCCGGGGCTTTAGCCTGCATTATTCATACTCATTCCTTACTCCGCCTCGGGTTCGGG
>DCIQ01000067.1:8988-10809 GCA_002317435.1 Bacteroidales bacterium UBA1722
CGTGTTCATGTCCACCCCGTATTTGTCCAGAGTCCGGATGGTTCTGGTCCAGTATCCGTTTGAAATTCTGTTTTCGGAGATGTTTTTCAGAGCGTTTTCTTTCGCCTTGTCGAGGTAATCCTGCGAAGGACCGTCCACGGCGAGCGCTTCGAAGAGGTCTCTGGCCATGGGAACCAGTTTGCCGGCCTTTTCCTCTTCGGTGTCGAAATCTATTTCTATCAGGAATTTGTTGTCGGGGGCCGGCATCAGTACGCAGGAAGTTCCCACACCGTATGTGCCTCCCTCCTTCTCGCGGATTTCATCGGTATAGATGAGGTCCAGTATGTACGAGAGGGCGTTCATCCGGAGCTGATTTTCCAGAGTGTATTCCATACCTCCATTGTAGATGATGGAGGCTGTCGCCTTCGGGGTGGTCATCTTTACGTTGAAGGGATGTTCGTCGATTCCCTGGATATACCGGTATTTGTGGTCAATGTATTTCGGAGCCTTCTTGCCGACGGGGAGCGAACCGATGTATTTCTCCACGAGGGGTTTCATTACCTGCGGGTCGAAATCTCCCACGACGGTTACGGTGGAACCGGCGGCATTCGAGAAAAGCCCCTTCATATTGCGCGCAAGGGCCGCGAAGTCGAATTTCGAGAAAAGCTCAGTGGAGATGAACTCCCTGCGGGGATCGTTCCGGTACAGGTATGGAACACATTCGCGCTGGAACTGGAAATTCGGCATTTTCTCCAGATTCGGCAGCAGGTTCGCGAGATAGTCCAGACCGGGCTGTATTTCGGATTCTTCGAAACGGGGGTCGGTGTACATCAGATATACCAGCTGGAGCATCGTTTCGAGGTCTTTGGGCGAGCAGTTGGCACTGACGCCCTGAGAAAGTTCCTTCAGGGTGACGGATGCGCTTACCGCTTTTCCTGTAAGCATTTTCTGGAGTTTTGTGGCAGGGAATCCGGACAGTCCCTGATACTGGCTCAGGATACTGAGAATGTTTTCTTCGACTGAGGGGAGTTCTTCTGTGCTGACCAGAGAGCGTCCTCCTGCATTTTCTATGGAGAATATTATCTGGTCCTTGGTGTATTCGGTGGGGAGGGCATATATCCTGATGCCGTTTTTGAGGGTCCACAGGCGGGAACCGAAGGGGCCTTCCGCGTCTTTTTTGATTTGTGAGCCCTTCAGTGCGGAGATGTCGCCGATCAGCGGTTCATTTACAGCTTCGGCTTCCGGAGCGGCGATCTCGGCGGCGGCAGCTTCTGCGATGGCCGTAGTGAAATCTTCGGCTACCGGATGGATGAGGCCTTCCTTTTCGATGGATTTATAGATTACGATGGTGTTCTGTCCGAGAGTGAACACCTGCGATGTCACCTGATTCAGCATCTGGAGGTTTATCATGGAGAAGATGGCCTTGGCGTTTTCGTATTCGGTCTCCGGAGTCATGTAAGGATACGAGAAGAGGAAATTGTACATGAACGGATAGATGAACTGGCTGTTCTTCCGTGTGCCCGCGTGGTCAGCCTCCTGCTCCAGGGAGCGGAGTTTGTTGGCTTTGGCGCGTTCATATTCGGCATCGGTGAATCCGTACCTGCGGGCCTTCTCTATCTCGATCGCGAGTGCGCTGAATGCTTTGATTCCTTCGCCTTCACGGGCTGTCAGGGCGTATTGGTATGCGTCTTTGGTCACTACCATCTGTCTGTAACCGCCTCCGGCGCTGATGAACGGGGCTCCGCTCTGCATCGCGATGTCGTTCAGTCTTTCATTCAGCATGTCGAAGAGCAGATCGGTCATGATGTTGTTCAGCATGAATATGCCGTAGCCTCTGTACGG
>DCIQ01000067.1:10822-23722 GCA_002317435.1 Bacteroidales bacterium UBA1722
TCCGGTATCGGATCCGTCTTGACATAGACTCTGATATTGGTGGAACTGGCCTCGGGGTCGGTTATGATGCCGATTACAGGTTCCTGATTGTCCGGGAGGGTGGGCATCACTTTCTGTACGGCTTCCGGAGATGCTGCCGGGATGTCGGCGAAGAGGGTCTTTATCTGCGCTTCGACCGCATCCACGTCGATGTCTCCCACCACTACCACGGCCTGCAGGTCGGGTCTGTACCAGGTCTGATAGAAATCCACCAGATGTCCCGGCGCGAAAGTCTCGAGATTGTGTTTGTCCCCGATGATGGTACATGTGGCATATTTGGAGTTTCCGTAGAGATAGGGAAGTTCCTTCTCGTGCATTCTCCAGTCAGCGGTGCGGCGGGTCCTCCATTCTTCGACGATTACTCCCCGTTCGGCCTCTATCTCGGCGGGGTCATTGGTCACGAAATGCGAATAATCGTGAAGCACGAGCAGAGCCGTATCGAGAATGCCCTGACGGATGACAGGTACGTTGGTCAGCATATAGGATGTCTGTTCCACACCTGTCCCGGCGTTTATGTTACGTCCGAATTCCACTCCTATGCCGGCGAAATATTCGAGCATCGATTTGCCGGGGAAGTTTTTGGTGCCGTTCAGGCACATATGTTCCAGGAAGTGTGCCAGTCCGTCCTGCTGAGGAGTCTCCTGGATGGCACCCACGTTCGTGACGAGGTAAAAATCCGCGCGTCGGGCCGGAAGTTCATTGTGCCGGAGGTAGTATGTCAGTCCGTTGTCAAGTTTCCCGACACGGGCGGTGGTGTCGTTCTGCAGAAGGGCTGACGGGTTGAATGCCTGTGCAGCTGCGGTACAGACAAGTGCCGCAAGCAGAATCATCGAGCAAATAATTTTTTTCATCTGTCGTCAATGTATTGGTGATTGAAAAAAGCGATTTCCAAATCCGTGCCGATTTTTTCCCGGGATTCGGTCAGGACTCCTTTTTCCCTGCAAGCATTCCGCAGGCGGCGAGGATGTCCTCCCCTCTGGACGCCCTGAGCGTGGTGAGTATCCCCGCCGACATAAGTCTCTTCTGGAAGCGCTCTATCACCGGCATGGGGGATGTCTCCAGCGGTGAGTCCGGAATCTTGTGGAATCGGATGAGATTCACCCTGCATTCGAGAGTCCTGAGCATTCTGGCCAATGCATCGGCGTGGTGGACCGAATCGTTCACTCCCGAGAACATTATGTATTCGAAACTTACCCGGCGCTGCCCGCTGAAATCGTACTTCCTTATGAGTTCCAGCGTCTCTTCTATGGGGTAAGGCTTCTCCATCGGCATCAGCCGGATGCGCTGTTCGGGGAACGGATTGTGGAGGCTGACCGCCAGATGGCAGGAGCATCCGTCGAGATATTTCTTCAGATTCGGGATGACTCCGATGGTGGAGAGGGTGATTCTTTTCGGGCTCCACCCGAATCCCCAGTCAGCCGTCAGGATTTCGATGGCCGTCGAGACGTTTTCCCAATTGTCCAGCGGTTCTCCCATCCCCATAAATACGGTATTGGTCAGTTCCTCCGCCTCATCCGTCTCCAGAAACTGGTTTATGATGCCGGCGGCGGCAAGATGTCCGTGGAATCCCTGTCTGCCCGTCATACAGAACTTGCACCCCATCCTGCATCCGGCCTGGGAGGAGACGCAGAGCGTCTTGCGGTCCTGGTCGGGAATCATCACCGCCTCGATGCCGAAAAGGTCCTGCCGGTTACTTTTCGCATTGATATTGCCGGAGGCAATATCATCTGCATCCACCCTCCGGGGGGCGAGCAGACCGGTGGCCGTCTCCACCGGGAAGAGGTATTTTCTGGTTCCGTCCACGGAACCGATGCTGTCTCGGTATGCCACCCTCCCTACTTCGTAATCTGCGGAGAGCGCGTTCCGGGCCGCTTTAGAGAGATTTGTCATCTCATCTATGGAACGGACACGTTTCTGATATAGCCATGAAGCGATCTGCCGTGCCGTGAAACGGGGGAATCCGTATCCGAGGCAGATTTCGTTTAATTCTGACAGTGTTTTTCCTATGAGGGGAATCATGATGGACAGTGAATTTTTATTCAGGAAGGGCTATGCGGCCACTCTTCCGGTGCAAATTAACGAAAAAATCATTATCCGTACGTAAGATTCGGGAAGTGTCTTTCGCTAAAAAAATGGCTAATCAGTTTTACCGGACTGAATGACAGAAATTTTAGCTGTTAAGAAGCCAAGTCCGAAAGACATGGACATGCTACGGGATTCAGAGCTATTATTCTTATCCGCTGAAATGATGAGTCTGTCGTTGGTTACCTTCATCCGGAACCAATCCCAAGAGAGGGTATAGGAATCTGTTCTGTTCCCACAATATGGTTCAGGCGTCATAACAACTCCCAATGAATCGCTGAGCGCTAAATAATATAAATGTTCTTGATTTAGTGTACTGTCCGGACAACTACTGTCATACGCAGACACATGAATCCAAAAATTATGTTGTTCGGGAAGTTGTGTCATATAGTTATCAAATTCCACAAGATAATTACACCCATCTGCGATAAGCGTATCGCAACCTCCGCGCCATGAATATGTCAAATCGTCTGTAGGGGTAAATTTTACAGTTGTAAATTTTATAACCCTGTCTGGATTGCAAGATTGTACGGTACATATTATGCATAAGATCACTACCGTAAATGAGAAAAATCTGTTCATTCGTAAAATCATTATATTTTCATTTCCTTTGGCAAGTATTTGAGATTATGAGGATTTCATACTGATGTTCAATACAGCACGAAGATACTGATAATCATTTTCAGATTCATTATTAACCTGCAATTTATACTCATTCCTGCTCATTGTGAGGGCTAACTGACAGCATGTCAGTGTGATACTTGCTCTATCTCTCCGAAAGCGGGGGGCGCTACATTCTATATCGTCATTGCTGTACTCGCGCTAATGCACTGCCTTTAGCTCTCTTATGACGGAACAGTATAATAATGTGGGTTAATGTCTGACTTCAAGACATTCGAGCTTATACTTGAAATTATAACCGCTATTAACTGGATTATCATATGTGTTCACAACCGGATTCATAGATGCTGGCCCCCTGTAAGTGTCGAATACTCCGTCAGCATACCAACCATTACGATAAGAATTCCATCCCCAATTACAGTGTACGAATTTTTGTGACTCCGTATACAGGTATTCAACTACTGATGAAGAGTTCTTTCCCTTACGTGCAGATGCGGCTTTAGTGGAAGTCGTCCCACCGAAAACCCTTACAGTGACTTTACGCTCTCTGGTGAGCAGACCGTCGATAACCCAAGCATGACCACCGGAAGGAAACAACCAATCAATTCCAAACAAACAATCACGATATCCACCTACATACACAGGCCAATTGTTGCCCACTGCCTGTCTTATCCTGTCATATGAATAATCCTCCATATCCCCAACATCGTAACTGATTGCGATGACTCGTAGCAATCGGCAGACTTACATAAAATTATCCGATTTTCAAGGACGGACTTATGCAAATTTCAGATTTGGGACTGAATATTTGACGGAGCATTCCGTCAACCTCCGTCTTTCAAACCGAAGAATGACACATCGCGTGGAAAAATGGGAGACTGTTACACTGTCTACGGAGCGGAGATAATATTATTTGGTCACGCCGTTCAACGAAATATGCGGTGACCATATTTTGGCCAAATAATATTATCTTTGCCGGGAGAACAAAACTTAAGGACTATGAGAACATTTGGTTCGCTTTTCTTCTCTTTTTGTCTTTTCGTAACGGTGTCGGCGGTCAATGCGGCGGAACTGCCTGCCCCGGCCGCGAACGACACCCTGCTGAATTCCGCCTTGGATTCAGTACGTGCTGCGGGCAGGAGACCGAGAATAGGACTCACCTTCGCCGGGGGAGGCGCCAAGGGGGCAGCTCATATCGGAGTGCTGAAGGTGCTGGAAGAAGTGGGTATCCCCATAGATTATGTGACCGGTACCAGTATGGGATCCATAATAGGAGCCTTGTACAGTCTCGGGTATAATGCCGAACAGATGGACAGCATTATCAGCGGGATGGACTGGAGTCTTTTCCTGTCGGACAAGATGCAGCGCCGCGGGATGAGTTCGAGAGAGAAGTTGGAGGACGGAAGATACATGCTGTCCGTTCCGTTCAATACCGGCAAATTGTTCGGGACCGTGGAGAATTTGACGAGAGAGAACAGAGAGGCCAGGAGGGCTGTGCGCTCAGAAAAGGAGCAAAATAATGGGACCGGAACATCTTTCATGAGTTCCTTGCCGGGAGGATTCATAGAGGGGAGCAATCTCCTGAATCTCTTCAACTGCCTGAGCGTCGGTTATCAGGAACCGATGAAATTCGATGATCTGCCCATTCCTTTCGCCTGCGTGGTGACGGATGTCATCAGCGGGAAGGAAGTGGTTCTCCGCGAAGGCCGTCTGCCCGATGCCATCAGGGGATCCATGGCCATACCGGGAGTCTTCTCCCCCGTACCTTACGGAGATATGCTTCTGGTGGACGGCGGAATGTTCAACAACTTCCCGGTCCTCGTATGTCAGGACATGGGGGCCGATATAGTGATAGGAGTGGAAGTGGCCAAGGACAAGAATCCCGACAAATCGGAAGTGAAGTCCCTCCCGGAGCTTCTGGGAAGGCTGTTCGACATAATTACCAGGGGCAATATTCAGGAGAACAGGGATCGCTGCACCATATACATTAACCCCGACATATCCGGTTACGGCGCTCTCAGTTTCGATAAGGCCAGTATCCGTGAACTTATACAGAGAGGTTACGATGCGGCGGACTCCCAGCGTGAGATGCTGATGGCACTGAAGGCGGAACTGGACGATTTGGGCTCTCCCGGGAAAACCGTATATCATGCGGCTCCTGCCAGAAATCTTTCGCAGTTCTCCCCTGCAGAAGTGGAGATCTCCGATGTGGAGATAAACGGAGTGTCGGATAAGGATGCCTTGTGGTTAAAGAGGAAAGCCCGTCTGGATAAGGCAAGTGCCTTTAACGGAGCGATGCTGGACAAGGCTGTCTCCATATGTTATGGTACGGGGGCGTTCAAGAGCATCAGATACTATCTGACTCCGGAGGATGACGGACGGTATCTCCTGTCCCTTAACACCACCCCGGCCGAGCCGCACGTGCTCTCTGCCGGAATACGTTTTGACTCTCAGGATGCCGCTTCGGCCATCATTCGTTTCGGATGGAACAGGAACAGGCTGAACGGTTTCAAGTTCGATTTTTCAGCCAGACTCAGCATGAACCCGTGGGTCAGGGCGGTAGTGTCATATTCCCCGAGAATATTTCCTACCGTTAATTTTGAGGCCAGTGCAAGATGGGTAAGAACGAATCTCAGCGTATATATGCATAACGAGTATCAGGCGGATTTGATGAATGCCAATCTGCTTCTGTATCTCTCTCAATATCACTCACGGAACTGGAACCTGGCGGGCGGACTGAAACTGGAGTATAACAGGTTTTATGACCTGATGGTCAATGCGGAGAGCGGTATAGGCGTTCCGAAGCCCGTTCTTGACAGGGTGGGTACGATAACCCCGCTCGGACTGTTCCTGGATGCCTCATTCGATAATCTGGATAATATCCATTTCGCTACGAAGGGATTGAAATTCAGAGTCAAGGGGGATTGGAGGTTCGCGTTGCTGGATATGAGAGCCCCGGAAGATCAGATGGCGGGTTACTATGATGACATGAACAAGAACGTAGTATCGTTCCAAATTGATTTCGAGTCCTATGTCCCTCTCGGGAAGAAGGTGTGCCTGATTCCGCAGTTCTATGGAAGACACATCAATTACGACAGCAACCTCTACTATGAACTGTATTCCCTGTCGAATTTTGTCGGCGGGTCATATACCGGCCGGTATCTCCAGCAGCAACAGCCGTTCATCGGCATTACGGAAGGACAGGTCATGAATGATCTGGTAGCCGTGGCAAGATGTGACTTCAGATGGAATTTCTACGGCAAGCATTATGTGTACGGCATGTTCAACTGGGCCCGTGAAACCAAGGATTTCTCCTCTTTCTTCGGGAAGGATCCGGATACTGTGGTTTCTACAGGATTCGCTGTCCCTCTGCAGGGGACGGCCAGTTTCCTTGGCGCAGGCGTCAGATATACGTATGATTCTTTCTTGGGGCCGTTGAGTGTTCAGGTGCATTGGGCGGATTGTTATTATGATAAGCCATTCCTCAGGCAGATCGGTGTTTACCTTCAGTGGGGATACGAATTCTGATGCCGTCCGACATGCTCATATCTCTCCAGAACCGGTGCGCCGGACGTGAGTGCTGCAGCAGTGATGTGCTGGGGAAACTCCGCCGTGCAGGTGTTCCCGGGGAGGAGGCCGTAAAGATATTGCAGGAACTGCGCAGCGGGAAATGGGTGGATGACCGGCGGTATGCCGGGTGTTTCGCCCGGGAGAAGGCGATGATATCGGGGTGGGGGCCGGTGAAGATAAGGTATCATCTTTCCTTGAAGGGGATAGCGGAGGAGGATATCGCCTCTGCACTTGAGGATGTGGATTCTCAGGCGGCTTTCCGCAGGATGAGTGATGTTCTGGGACAGAAATGGGATGAACTGTGTCGTAAGGAAGGGGACAGGCTCAAGCGTCGGGCGAAGATGATGCGCTTCGCTGCCGGAAGAGGATATCGGATGGATGATGTGTGGGAAGTCCTCAGAAAAACGGGTCGGGAAACAATATAGATTCTTTTAATTTAAATAGCGATGATAACTATAGAACAAGTTAAAAATCTGCTACAGCGTATCGAGACGTTGGGGAGGTGTCTTTGACATCCCTGCGAAGAGAGAGCAGGTAGAAAAAATGCAGGCCAGAAGCACTGAAGGTGACTTCTGGGATGATCCCAAGGAGGCCGAGGCTTTCCTGAAGAAACTTTCCGGCGTGAAGTTCTGGGTGACGGCATGCGAACAATTGCAGTCCGGATATGAAGATCTGGAAGTCCTGATGGAATTCGCGAAGGAGGATGATTCCGTGGACGAGGATGTGGACAAGGCGTATTCGGCCCTGGAGAAGATGACAGAAGATGTGGAGATAAGGAATATGCTCGGCGAAGAGGGAGATAATCTGGGGGCGATATTGAAAATAAATTCCGGTGCCGGAGGTACGGAGAGCAATGACTGGTCTGCGATGCTGATGCGTATGTACGCCCGATGGGCGGAGAGAAACGGATATCGGGTGACTGTAACCGATACGGTGGAAGGTGACGAGGCCGGCATCAAATCCGTGACTATGGAGATAGAGGGGGATTATGCTTTCGGATACCTCAAGGCCGAAAGCGGGGTGCACCGTCTGGTGAGGATATCCCCGTTCAATGCACAGGGGAAGCGCCAGACCACCTTTTCCTCTGTTTTCGTCTATCCGCTGGTGGATGATACCATCGAAATAGAGATAAATCCTGCGGACCTGGAATGGGATACGTACCGTTCTTCCGGTGCCGGAGGACAGAATGTGAACAAGGTGGAGACCGGAGTCCGTGTGCGTCATATTCCCACCGGGATAGTAGTCGAGAACACAGAGACCAGGTCCCAGCTGGATAACCGCCAGAACGCTCTCCGTATCCTCAAATCCCATCTGTATGATCTGGAACTGAAGAAGCGGCAGGAGAAGCAGGCCGAACTGGAAGGGAAGAAAAAGCGCATCGAATGGGGTTCGCAGATAAGGAGTTATGTCCTGCACCCCTACAAGATGGTCAAGGACCTGAGGACGGGGTATGAGACTTCCGATACCCAGGGAGTGCTGGACGGAGACATCCAGGACTTCATGAAGACTTATCTTATGGAAGGAGACAAGCAATAACGGATACTTAAGTAATTCAACAACATCATGAATTTTAAATATGAACCTCTTTTTCAGTGCGCATCAGACCCCACTGAATATCACCTTCTGACGAAGGATTACGTCTCTACGGAAACATTCTGCGGTGAAGAAATTCTCAAGGTGGATCCGGAAGGACTCCGCCTTCTGGCCCGTCAGGCTTTTCACGACGTGGCATTCAAACTCCGTCCCGAACATAACGAGATGGTCGCCCGGATACTCAATGATCCCGAGGCCAGCAAGAACGACAAGGCCGTGGCTCTCAACATGCTTCTGAACGCCGACGTGGCCGCCAGGGAGAAACTCCCGGTGTGTCAGGATACAGGTACTGCCATAGTCGTGGCCAAGAAAGGACAGAAGGTGTGGGTGGAGAATGCTTCCGACGGACATCGCGTAAGTGATGAGGAAGCCCTCCAGCATGGCGTCTATGATACATATACCAGAGATAACCTCCGTTATTCGCAGACACTTCCTCTGGATATGTTCAAGGAGAAGAACTCGGGAAACAACCTTCCTGCACAGGTGGACATCTATGCCGTGGAAGGCGGTGAATATAAATTCCTGTTCGTGGCCAAGGGAGGCGGATCCGCGAACAAGACATATCTGTATCAGGAGACCAAGGCTCTCCTGAACCCCGACAAGCTGGAGAAATTCCTGGTAGAGAAGATGAAGACTCTCGGTACGGCGGCTTGTCCCCCCTATCATATCGCTTTCGTGATCGGAGGTACTTCAGCCGAGATGAATCTCAAGACCGTGAAACTGGCTTCCGCCAAGTATTATGATACCATTCCTGCGAACGGCTCCGATCTGGGACGTGCGTTCAGGGATGTGGAACTTGAGAAGAAACTTCTCGAAGATGCCCGCAATATAGGTCTCGGTGCCCAGTTCGGCGGCAAAGCCTATGCTCACGACATACGCGTGATCCGTCTTCCCCGCCACGGTGCTTCCTGCCCCGTCGGGATGGGCGTGTCCTGTTCCGCCGACCGCAACATAAAAGGCAAGATAAACAAGGACGGTATCTGGCTCGAAACTCTCGATTCGAATCCCGCACGTCTGATACCCGACACTCTCCGCGGGGGAGTCGCAGCGGCTCTGGGCGGGGTGAAAATAGATTTGGACCGTCCCATGAAGGAAGTATGTGCCGAACTCAGCAAATATCCCGTCTCGACCTTCCTGCTCCTGAAAGGAACCATAATAGTGGCCCGCGACATCGCTCATGCCCGTCTGAAAGAGCGTATCGACAGCGGAGAGGGACTGCCTCAGTACATGAAGGACCATCCGGTATATTATGCCGGTCCGGCCAAGACTCCGGAAGGAATGCCTTCAGGCTCGTTCGGCCCCACCACAGCCGGCCGTATGGACCCTTATGTGAATTTGTTCCAGGATAATGGAGGAAGTATGATAATGATTGCCAAAGGCAATAGAAGTCAGGACGTTACCGATGCCTGCAAGAAACACGGGGGGTTCTACCTCGGAAGCATCGGCGGTGCCGCCGCCATCCTCGCCCAGAACAATATCAAGAAGGTGGAACTTATCGAATATCCCGAGCTGGGTATGGAAGCCATCTATAAGATAGAGGTCGAAGACTTCCCGGCATTCATCCTGGTGGATGACAAGGGGAACGATTTCTTCAAGCAGCTATAGCTTCTTGTAAACCCCGTTCGGGGTGATGAGATAGCCGTGGAGATCCTCACGTGATTCGAGGAAATTCACGGCTTTTTCGTATCCGATGACCATGCAGAAGGTAGCGTATGCATCCGCATGGGCGGCATCGGGTGCGATGACCGTAGCGCTCAGCAGGGAGTCCCTGGAAGGATATCCGGTTACCGGGTTGATGCTGTGGGCGTATTTCTCCCCGTTTTCGCCGATGAAGAATTTGCGGTAATTCCCTGAGGTTACGATGCCGCAGTCGGATACTTCCAGTACATCCTGGATGAACTGTCCGGCCGTCATATTGCCGTCTATGGGGGCGTCGATTCCTATGTGCCACTTGAGCCCCTTGGCGTTCACTCCCTTGCATGTTATCTCCATCCCTACGTCTATCAGATAGTTCCGGATACCGATGCTGTCGAATGCCGAGGCGATGAGATCACAGGTGTACCCTTGGGCGATGGCATTGAAATTCACTCTGGTCCTGGGATCGTCCTTCACCAGGGACACCTCATCTCCTCTTCTCTGCAGGGAGAGGTGCCGCATCCCGCAGAATTTCAGGAGGGAATCGACGGTCGCCGGTGTGCCGCTCCCGTCGCGGAGCTCCTGCATCTTCACAGGGTCCTTGAAACCGAAGCCCCAATAGTCGAACAGGGGCGCTCCGGAGATGTCGAACATCCCGTCGGTTTCTTCCCAGATGTCCAGTGAGATTTCGAACAGCTCGGATAGAATGGGGTTGGAGACTATGGATTTGTCCGATCTGTTGAATGCTGAGACGGCAGATGTGGAATCGTATCCGGACAGGGTGCTCTCCACCTCCATCAAGATGTTTTCCACTGTGGAAGCGACTCTCCGGCGGGAAATCTTCTTCCATCCCGAGCCCGTATCGTCGAACGTTATCTTGTATTCCCCTCCCTGGGTGTAGCCTTCCATAGTGTAATATGTCCCTTCGCTGCATCCGGAACACAGAAACAGGATGAGGGCAGAAACTGTCGTGTGGAATAGGTATTTCATGGTCATGGTATGATGTGATTGGCACGTTTTTAGTACGGAATCAGTCCCCAAAAATAATTCATAAATCGTTACCGGCTTATTTTTTAACGATTACTTAAGTCATCGTTAAAAAAAATGACCATATTTGTACTTCATAAGTAATCAGATGAGAACATTTGCATATACTGTCGTTCTGGCTTTCGTGCTTGTCGTCTTTTCCTGCAAGAAAGATGACTCCACCACATATTCCAATTCCATGTCGGGCTCGGTGGAATACATGCTGCCCGAATATACCGTTCCGGGACAGCTGGTGAGTCTGCATGCAAGCGGCATACTGGCACCTCAGGATGTCACCTGGTACTGGTGTTCGGAGAAGCTGGGGATTTCGGAAAATGACACTGTGGACGGACCTGACGTGTCTTTCATCACACCCGATTCGCTCGGAAAATATTCCATCGCCGCATATGCCAAGAAAACCGGATATTATACCACTTCATCCACCAAATATACCAATGTGATGGATCCGAAAATTGGCGGTGAATCCATCGCAGGAATTCTGGAAGGTGACGGGAAGTTTACTGACGGGCGTGATTCGCTGGTGTATTACTATAAGAGATATGGTCGTCTGGACTGGATGACACAGAATCTCCGTTATGCCGGGGCAGGAGCGTCCTACCAGTTCTCGGATTCCGTGACCACTCTGTTCGGGCGTCTCTACTCATGGAACGAGGCTACGCTGGGAGAGGTCGGAAGCGGACTGGGGAAAGGTCCCCGCGGCATCTGTCCCGAAGGGTGGTCGGTGCCTACATGTGAGGACTGGTGTGACTTCGCCAATGCAGTGAAGCCGGCATCTGTCACCGATTCCCTGATTTTCGACGATGCATGGGCCGGTCTGGCGCCGGACATCAGTTCGGTTCTCTATATAAACGGAGTGAAATTCTGGGACTATTGCCCGGATAATATCCAGACAAACACGCATAGATGGAATGCTATCCCTGCCGGAAGAAGTTTCAATGTACACAGTTCGTTCGACCAGCTGAAATATTACGGATTCTGGTGGGTGTCCGCGCTCAGTGACGACGATTTGAGAGGTTTCTTCAGGTATCTTTATTTCGATACTCCCGATTTTCCTGTCAGCGCCGCCGACAGGAGCAATATCGGGATGTCCCTGAGGTGTGTGCGTCTTGCGGAGTAAGTCATCATTAAAATGATTCCTTAGCATCAATCAACTTATTTATAAATACGACAATGGCTACAAGAAGTACGAAGTGGATAGTCTTCATGGCAGTTCTGGTCCTTATCTGCATCTGGGGGGTCAGGCAGTATAATTCCATGGTGTCGATGGATGAAGGTGTCCAGACGGCATGGTCGCAGGTGGAAAATGTATATCAGAGAAGGGCTGACCTGATACCGAATCTGGTCGCCACGGTGAAAGGTTATGCCGCCCACGAGTCGCAGACTCTTACCGATGTGACAGAAGCCCGTGCCAAGGCTACTCAGACCGTCGTGGATCCTTCCGATCTGGATCCGGAGGAGATCGCCAGATTCCAGAAAGCCCAGAGCGAACTTTCCGGTGCCATCGGACGTCTGCTGGTTTCCGTCGAACAATACCCGGATCTGAAGGCCAATGCTAATTTTATGGAACTTCAGGCCCAGCTGGAGGGGACTGAAAACCGCATAGCGGTGGAGAGGAAGAAATTCAATGAAGTGGCTCAGACCTACAATACCAAAATCCGCCGTTTCCCTGCCAATATCATAGCCGGGATGTTCGATTTCGAGAAGAAAGGTTATTTCGCCGCGGAAGATGGTGCGGAGAAGGCACCCGAGGTCTCTTTTGAATGAAATGATGAACAGGACAGGAGCTATGGTTCCTTCCGGGGACCATAGCTCTTTTGTCGTTATCCCGATAAGCTGTCGGTAATCATATGAATGTTCATTAAAACCGCGTTTCCGACAGGTCAGTGGTGACAACATGAAAAGAATTCTGCTGTTTATATCGTGTCTGCTGCTCGGCCGGTCAGTCTTCGCTGATATCCCGCCGAAGCCTGCCGTGGCCAATGCTGTATATGACTATGCCGATGTGTTCACGGTGGAGCAATATAATGATCTCAACAGGGAACTTATAGACTTCTCCGATACCACATCGACCAGAATCGTGGTTCTGACGGTCACGGATCTGGACGGGATGACTTCTGCCGAATATGCCTATGAGACAGGTGAGTCGTGGGGCGTCGGCGGAAAGGACGATAATGGAGTGGTTCTTCTGTTGAAAGTCAGGACAGAGAGTTCGGGCGGGGATGTGGCCATCTCGGTAGGATACGGTCTGGAAGGTGCCATTCCCGATGCCGTATGCCATCGGATAATTCAGGACCGGATGATTCCCTTCTTTTC
>DCIQ01000198.1 GCA_002317435.1 Bacteroidales bacterium UBA1722
AAAACGAAATGTACAATTTCGTTTTTCTTACCAATTGTTCGGAACACCGTCCGGCCCGTGGATGATGCGTTCTGGAGCGCACACCGCCCCGGCGACAGATGGGGCTGCCAGTGCTCGCTCGTGGCCACCGACGACCCCGCCACCGATGTCCCCAAGGACGTCTTCGAGGCGCCCGACCCCGGACTTGACAACAACCCCGCCGATGACGGTAAACTCTTCAGCGACTCCCACCCCTACTTCCCGGACTCCTGCGCCACCTGCCCGTTCAATACGGGATACAGCAACTCAGGGACACCGACAAACAAGGCCGACAGAGAATGCTGCACATGCAGTAAGATTGCAGGTGTCATTGGTCGACAAACGGTCAGCGATATGCGGCAGTACTTCCCGGGGTCCCTCAGTTGTACATTTCGTTTTCATGCCCGTAGATGTAAATGAATTTTACACAGATGTAAAGAATCTTTACAGGCATATTCCGTGAGATATTTTTAAATGCTTATTTTTCAATAAATTATTCTGAAAGGCACAGTATATGCTTTTTTTGTTTGAAAAAGGGGTTGTCATAACATGGTATCTGATATCAACTGCTATGGAAAGATTGCCAAGTTTTTATCATGATTATGTAAAATGGGTTGTAACGTATGATTATAAAGCAAATCAAGTATCTTATGCGACAGTATCCGCTGTCACTTGCAATGAGCTTTATCGGCTTGACATGTGCTTTTTCGGCGTTTATGGTCATAAGCCATCAGGTGGAATATGAGATGTCTTTCGACACTTGCCATCCTACGTCGGAAAGAGTGTACAGGGCGGACAAGAAAGACGATTTTTCATTATTCAGGAATATTCTGCCGAGAGGTTTCTCTGACGATATCATCGCTTCATCTCCACACATCGTCGCCGGGTGTTCCTTCTGCCCATTTTTCGGCGATTCCCATTTCTCCACGACGGATGAGGATCCCATCGGATTCAAGAAGCAGATGGATATCGTCACTCCTGGATTTATCGAAGTGTTCGGAATCGATATGATCGAAGGGGATTCCCATTCTCTCGATGCACCGAACAGTATTATAATCCCGAAATCGCTGGCAGATGCCATATTCCACGGAGAGAACGCGGTAGGCCGGATGATTCACTCTGAGAGCGGGTACGTGCTCAAAGAGACTGACGGCGTGGCGACCGTAACGGGTGTGTACAGTGATTTTCCATCCAATACACAGCTTGAAAACAATGTCTATCTTTCGGCGGGACATATGCAGGAGGACTCATACAGCGCAGCCAACTTCATCTGCTATCTGCTTCTTGATGATTTGGACAACAGGCAGACAGTCGAGGATAATTTCAATGGTTCGTACGATTTCGGGGCATTCAATGACTGGTTGACCCCTATCGAACTCATCAAGTTTACCGATATCTATTTCCGTAATGAAGGCGATGTCTATAAAAGCGGCAGCTATTCCCAGCTTATTCTGCTCATCACCATCGCCGTCCTGGTGCTTCTGACCGGAATAATCAACTTTATGAACTTTTATATAGCGCTGACACCCGTGCGTATGAAGGGCGTAAATACGCGTATGGTGTTCGGTGCGTCCAAATCGTCCCTGCGGAGTGAAGTGATGGGAGAATCACTGATATGGTGCCTGTTAGCTTTCGCATTGGCTCTGACGCTCTTCGATACTCTGTGCAAGGCATTAAGCATAAGCGGACTTATCCCGGACACGTTCGCACTGGGCTCTTCACCGGTATTGCTGCTTATAGCTGTGATCGCCGCGGTCTTCACAGGAGCCACGGCAGGAATACTGCCCGGCATATACAGCACATCACTGCGGCCTGCTCTCGCTCTGAAAGGCAGCTTCGGGCTTTCCAAATCCGGGCGTATCATGCGGACCGCTCTCGTATATGTCCAGATTACTGTATCTTTCATTCTGCTGATCTACATACTCTCCATAGAGCGGCAGAGCCGTTACATGAAGGATTATCCGTGCGGATACGACAAGGAGAATCTTGCAGCAGTCGATATTGGCGTCAAGAACTCGGAAAAGTATCGGGACTGGCTGAAAGAAAGTTTGTGTTCTGTCCCCGGAATAGAGGGTGTCGTATTCGCTTCGGAACTTTTGGGCAGTTCGGATGTCTACAGTACCAGTTCCTGCGATTTCGAACAAGGCAATACCGTCATGATGAACGTAATTTTATGCACTCCCGATTTTCCGACCCTGATCGGACTTGATGTGGTAGAAGGAACCGGCTTTACAGAATCAAGCCACGATGTCTTCCTGCTGACGGAAAATCTCAAGAATGTGGGGGCGGAAGCGAGAAAATATTCTGAAGAGTTTGAGGTGTGCGGCTTCGTAAATACGGTAAACATCACTTCGCTGAGAAAGGCTGAATCGTATGTCGCTTTTGAAACCAGAGGAGAGGCTTGCCGATCTGATTTTTCTTGCGTCTATATAAGACTGGCAGACAATGCCGACCGCGGCAATGTCACATCCGAAATCAGAAAAATATTGAAGGAGATGAATCCGGTGCAGACCTATGATATCCTTTATTACGACAATATGGCGGGCATGTTATATGGTGGAGAAGAGCGTCTGCGTAAAGAGATTTGGGTATTCTCGATACTGGCGATTCTCCTTTCGCTCACAGGTATCTGGAGCCAGACTCTTATGGATGTGAAATACAGGAGAAAAGAAATTTCCGTCAAGCGTGTGATGGGGGCGTCGGAAAGGCAGATGCTCCTCGAAGGCATGCGCCATTATGCGATTATGACAGGTGTCTGCTTCGTGATCGCCGTGCCGTTCGCTTATGTGGTATCCGAACGGTATCTGAGTCAGTTCGCCCGTCGGGCGGGAATATCGCCGCTGGCATTTCTGCTCAGTCTTGCGGCTGTGTCTGTCCTCACGTTATCGGTCGTGGCTTACCATTACCTGGTATGCTTGCGCACCAATCCTGCGGAAGTCCTGAAGCATGAATAGAAAATGGGCGGAATCCTTCGGATCAGGCATTTCTTTCAGCACAGGCAGGGCGTAAAATTGTACAAAAGGTGTTATATTTGCCTTTCAAAATATCAAGAAAATTATCGAAATGAAGTCTGACAGGAAATATGCACTGGTTACGGGAGGTTCCCGCGGTATCGGTCGTGCAGTATGTCTCGAACTGGCCTCGAAAGGCTATAACATCATAATCAATTATGTGTCCAATATGGAAGCTGCGTCACAGACAGCAGCTCTGGTGGAAGAGAAGGGGGTAGGGTGCGAACTCCTCCAGTTCGACGTATCTGACGAAAATCAGGTGGAGAAGGCACTTGGACAATGGAATGAAAAGCATCCTGACGATTATATCGAAGTGCTCGTGAATAATGCCGGTGTCCGCGCTGATGCCCTGATGATATTTATGGAGGACGAACAGTGGAACAGGGTTCTCCACACCACACTGAATGGCTTTTTCTATGTGACCAGACGCCTTCTCAAGCCTATGGTCACCAAACGTTACGGCCGCATAGTAAACATAGCCTCCCTCTCCGGACTCAAGGGGCTTCCCGGACAGGCCAATTACTCGGCGGCGAAGGCCGCTCTCATAGGAGCCACTAAGGCTGTGGCTCAGGAAGTGGCCAGAAGAGGCGTGACCGTGAATGCCGTCGCCCCCGGATTCATAGCTACCGATATGACCAAAGACCTCGACGAAGCCGCACTGAAGGCCACCATCCCCATGAACCGTTTCGGTCGTCCTGAAGAAATCGCTTCTGTGGTGGGATTTCTGGCATCTGAGGCTGCTTCTTATGTCACGGGTGAAGTGATATCCATAAACGGGGGTCTGTACTCATAGAAACATAGTCTCAGTTGGACAATAAAGGCCGGATACAGTGGCGGGGCAGGACTTCCGGGGGAAGAGCCGGGCATGATGCTCTGGTATGTCTCCTGAGATATCTTCCGGTTTTCGTCATATATTTTTTCATGTCATTCGTGGCACTGTGGCTCTTTTGTGTCCATGCCGAAGAAAGAAAATCCATAATCCGCTATTTCAGGCGCGTACTCGGTTACGGTCCGCTGCGTGCCGTATGCATGGCGGTGAAGAACCATCTGCTCTTCGGGATGATGATAGTCGACAGGTTCGCGGTATATGCGAAGGGGGTGGACATCATCAAAGTCTGTTTTGACGCTGAAAACAATGATTTCATAAATCTCTGTCGGAAAGAAAAGGGGATAGTCATAGCCAGCGCCCACGTGGGAAATTTCGAAATAGGTGGTTATGTACTCAGGCAGAACTTGAAGAGAATACATATATTCTCCTACGCCGGCGAAGAGGCATCCCTCCAGGACAAGAGAAAAACTGCCCTCGGCACCAGTGATGTCGTAATGGAATATGCATCCGACGGGGTATCGAATCTCCTTAACATAAAGAATATCCTTGAGGGGGGAGATGTGGTGGCGATGCTCTGTGACAGATTCGTGTCGGGTGAAAAGCGCCGTGAAGTTACCTTTATGGGACAGCCTGCCGCACTGCCGGACGGAATGTTCCGAATCGCCGAAAAACTGAACGTGCCGGTGGTGTCCTTCTTCGTGCTCAGGACAGGTTACCTGAAATATAAGGCATATATCCGGGAATTGTGTCCCGACCAGGAGACACGATATTCCCGGGGAGAGAAGACGGAGGCTTTCCTGAATGGATATCTTTCGGATATGGAGAAAGTTGTCTCAGAATATCCGGAGCAGTGGTTCAACTATTTTGACTTTTGGAATTATGCAGATTGACCCGCATACGGATCCCTCTTCGGTGGACATAGCCGACCTTCTTCCCCAGAAGAAACCGTTCCTTATGGTGGACCGACTGTGTGAGTATACCCCAAAGCGCAGCATCACTGATTTCGTGGTCACGGCAGAAAATCCTTTCGTTTCGGAAGGAGTGTTTCGTGAAGGGGGCGTCATAGAGAATGCGGCCCAGAGTTGTGCGGCCCACAACGGATGGAGGAATTTTCTGGAAGGACTGCCGGTCAGGCTCGGAGCCGTCGGGGTGGTCAGAAATTTTGATTTCCATTCTTTACCGGTGGCAGGAGATAATATTACTACCGAAATCGAAGTTTTGGAATTCGTATTTGATGTAATACTTATGAAAGCGACTGTCCGTTCGGGAGAGAAACTGATAGCGGAAGGAGAAATGAAATTGTCACTGTTATAGAAGGATACAGTTATGAGAGAGATGAAATTACCGGATCATTCCGATTCGAAACTGATGGCTTCCTGTACCGTACGTGTCAGGTTCAGTGAGGTGGATTCGGTGAGAATCGCCTGGCATGGTTCTTATGCCCTGTATTTCGAAGATGCCAGAGAGGAGTTCGGCAGGAAATATGGTCTGGATTATATGACCATCTTCAGCAACGGCTATTATGCTCCTCTCGTGGAGCTGGATTTCAGATTCGTCAAACCTCTTCTCTATGGAGATACCGCCAGAGTGGATATCTATTATGTGAATACCCGTTCCGCAAAACTGATTTTCGATTATGAAATCCGTTCGGAAAAGGATAACGGACTCCTCGCGTTCGGTCACTCTGTCCAGGCTTTTCTGGACCGGGATTACCGGCTCGTCCTGTATTCCCCGGATTTCTACGTGAAGTGGAAACAAACCAACGGATTGTCGAAGTAAAAGATGTAACTGTACGATGGTCTGTCTGTTATCGGATAATATCATTTCCCCTTTGGGAGTCACTGCGCAGGAGAATTGGGAGGCTGTGCTGAATGGAAAGTCCGGTGTACGTCCCAGAGGAAAGGTATTCGGTGTAGGAGATGATTTTACCGGTTCTCTTCTGGAACGGGATGCGATAGAACCGCTTGGGGAGGGCTTTACTTTTTTCGAGACTCTCATGATCCGTTCCGCTGAAGATGCCGTCGGCAGAGCCGGCATCGATCCTTCGGACCATCGTGTGGCATTCGTCATATCGACCACCAAAGGGAATTCCGACCTGATAGGAGAAGTTCCGGACAGGGAAGTGATGTTGTGGTATTCAGCCCGGAAAATCGCATCATATTTCGGAAATCCCAATATACCCGTCGTGGTGTCGAATGCCTGTATCTCTGGAGGGTGTGCCCAGTATGCGGCCAAGATGCTGTTGGATGATGAGAATTCCGGCACTGACTGGGTGGTGGCCGTCGGGGGAGATGTGATGTCCAGGTTCATAGTCTCCGGATTCCAGTCATTCAAGGCACTTTCCGCACAGGTGTGCAGACCTTTCGATATCTCCAGAAACGGATTGAATCTTGGAGAAGGAGCGGCTACCATGGTTTTCTCGAGGAATCCTTCAAGTGGCAGCAATATAGTGCTGACCGGATGTGCTTTAAGAAATGATGCCAATCATATTTCAGGCCCGTCAAGGACGGGTGAAGGACTTCATAATGCCATAGAAAGCGCATATTCGCAGTCCGGTCTTCGTCGGGAGGATACCGCTTTCATCTGTGCCCACGGGACATCGACTCTGTACAACGATGAGATGGAATCCATAGCTTTCACCCGTTCAAACCTCTCGTCAGTTCCTGTGACATGCCTGAAACCCCATTTCGGACACACTCTCGGGGCGGCCGGTCTGCTGGAAGCTGTTCTTTCAGTCCGCGCTTTGAGGAACGGGGTGGTATTTCCGATAATGACCTATTCGGAAAAGGGTGTCTCGGGGGACATTTCTCCTGTCCGTGAGACCGGGAAGACCGACAGGAAGGCATTTCTGAAAACATTGTCAGGTTTCGCGGGGAGCAATGCCGCATTAATATATGAGGAGGTCGTATGCCGGTAATCACTGCCTGTTCCAGAATAACTCCTTTACAGGATCTTACCGAACTGTATCATGAACTTGGGATGGAGTACCCCAAGTTTTTCAAGATGGATGATTTGTGCCGGGCTTCACTTTTGGGTGCGGAACTGGTGCTCCGGAAGGTGGGGATGGCTGACAGCGCCCCCAAGACCGATATGGCGCTCGTGATGCAGAACGGTTCTTCTTCACTCGATACAGATACCAAATATCTGGAAACCATATCTCCGGAGAACTATTTTCCGAGTCCCGCCACATTCTCATACACTCTGGCCAATATCCTGACAGGTGAAATATGTATCAGGTACAAGATATTCGGCGAAAGTTCGTTGTATATTTGCGAGAAATTCAGTCCCGAAGACTTGGTTCGTGCGGTGAATTGGGCTTTGAGGGACCATACGTGTACCGGATGCCTCTGCGGATGGGCGGACTGTCATTATGGTGTCCACGACGTTATGATGATGCTGGCAAGCAGGGAAGGAGAAGGTCCCGACTTTTCGGCAGATACTTTGAATGATTTATATAAATAATTGATTATGGCTGAATTGTCACTGGTGGAAGAATTGAAGGTAAAGATATTGAACGCTTTGAATCTCACGGATATGACTCCGGAAGATATAGATGCCGGGCAGCCTCTGTTCGGCAGCGGTCTCGGTCTGGACTCCATAGATGCCCTGGAACTGATAGTTCTTATGGAGAAGGATTACGGCATAAAGATAAAGGATCCCGCAGAGGCTAAGACCATTTTCGTCTCCGTCAGTCACATGGCAGATTATATCGCCGAACACCGTACGAAATAATGCGTGTTCCGGTTACCGGTCTGGGAATCATATCCGGTCTGGGGAGAGGTCCCCGGGCTTCTGTGGAGCGTCTCCTGTCAGAACGCACTGCAGTAGGCAGAATGCGTTTTCTGCAGTCGGTGCATTCCGACATCCCGGTGGCGGAGGTTCCCTATTCCGATGATGAACTGAAAGAAATATGTTCTGCGGAAGATATCCGCCTGCGTACTGCACTGATGGGGCGTGTCGCGCTGGACGATGCTCTGGAAGATGCCGGGCTTCGGGAGGATGTCCGTATTGCCGGAGGCAATAATAAAAGAATCGCGTTGGTCTTCGGAACTACGGTGGGGGGAATGGATCTGTACGAGAGGAGTTATCCCGATTTCGAGGATACCGGTGTGTCCTCTCTGGACTGCGGTTCCTGTACGGAGCAGATGATCGGCGGATTGTCCGGATTTGACGTGGTGACTACCATCTCCACCGCCTGTTCTTCCGCACTGAACGCCATTATCGCCGGTGCCAGACTCATCCGGGACGGGAGAGCGGATATAGCGGTCTGTGGGGGTGGGGAGTGTCTTTCCAGATATCATTTAAACGGTTTCAATTCCCTTATGATACTCGATGACAAACCGTGCCGTCCTTTCGATGATACCCGTGCCGGGCTGAATCTTGGGGAAGGTGCCGGGTTTCTGGTGCTGGAATCGGAGGAGTCGGTACGTTCCCGCGGGATTTCTCCCGTGGCATTCCTGGAAGGTTACGGAAATGCTTGTGATGCTTTTCATCAGACGGCCTCCTCTCCCGGAGGGGACGGGGCATATCTGGCGATGAAGCAGGCTCTGGAGTCGGCAGGTCTCGTACCGTCCGATATTGACTACGTCAATGCCCATGGGACCGGTACCCCGAACAACGATCCGAGCGAGACCAATGCGGCGCGGCGTCTTTTCGGAGATGCAATGCCCCCGATGTCTTCTACGAAAGGTTTTACAGGACACACTACAAGTGCTTCGGGCAGTATTGAAAGTATTATATCCATATTGGCTATGAATGAGGGGTTTATCCCTACCAATCTGAATTTCGCAAAGCCTATGGAAGGGAGCGGTTTCATCCCTTCGACAGGAAATGTGAAAGGATCGCTGAAGCACGTGATGGTGAATGCCTTCGGTTTCGGGGGGAATGACTCCTCTGTGGTTTTTGGAAGCGGGGAGGTGGTCTTATGAAAGTATTTGTGAGGTCGGCGGCACAGATCTCCGCACAGCATCCGCTGTCCGAAGAGTGGTTCACTTCTCCGGAAAGGATAGGTGAGGGACTCGTTCTGTCGGAAGATCCGGATTTTTCGGGATGGATTCCCCCGATGGCGGCCCGCCGGATGAGCAGGATAATCAAGAGGGCGGTGGTGACTTCGAAAGTGGCTTTGGAGAAGGCTTCGGTGCCGTCTCCGGACGCTGTCGTCACCGGGACCGGTCTTGGGTGCGTGGATAATACGGACCGGTTTTTCAAGTCGATCCTGGAGAACGGTGAGGAATGTCTGCCCCCTACGTTTTTCATGAATTCCACACAGAATACCATAAGTTCACAGATAGCCCTCAGCCTCGGGTGCCACGGCTACAACAACACCTATTCGCACGGATGCATCTCGTTCCAGAGTGCATTGTGGGACGGGTTCTCTCTGATACGTGAAGAGGCGGCCGGGAATGTTCTCGTGGGAGGTTTTGATGAGATGACGCCTGAGAAATTCGCCGTATCAGGGAAATCCCCGTTTCTGAATGGTTCTCCGGCGGGGGAATGTGCCGTAAGTATGGTGTTGTCATCGGATGGGAACGATGCCCTGTGCGAACTGGGAGGGATGGATATTCTCCATAGCCCTTCGCGGGAGAGGCTGAAGGAGGCGGTCGGTGTGTTCTGTGATGCCTCCGGTGGTATCGGGGCTGTGGTCTGTCCTGTAGCGGATATTCTTCCCGAGTGTCTGTCCGCAAAGGGTGCCGGCATTCTGGAATATGAACGT
>DCIQ01000021.1:0-9360 GCA_002317435.1 Bacteroidales bacterium UBA1722
CCTCCGAAGATGAGTTCAAACCCAGTGACATCATGAAGATATTCAGGAACAAGATGTTCTGGATCGTGGCGCTGCTGTGTGTCCTCTACTATTCCGCCATATTCCCGTTCCAGAGATATGCCACCAACTTCCTGGAGTGCACCCTCAGGATTCCGTCCGCACAGGCTGCCGATATGTTCAGATGGTTCCCCATCCTGGCGATGGTATTGACGCCGTTCCTCGGAGCGTTCCTGGACCATAAGGGAAAAGGTGCATCGATGCTGATGGCCGGTGCCCTCATAATGATAGTCTGCCACGCTTCATTCGCATTCCTGCTTCCACTGTATCCGAGCAAGTCTCTGGCGATGGTACTGATAGTGGTTCTCGGGGTTTCCTTCTCGCTGGTGCCCGCCGCGCTGTGGCCCAGCGTTCCCAAGATCATCCCCGCCACCTATCTTGGAAGCGCATACTCCCTCATCTTCTGGATTCAGAACATAGGTCTGTGCTTCGTGCCCAAAATCATCGGCAATGTCCTCTCCGCTTCGAATCCCGGAGTCGAACAGGCCCGTTCCGCGGCAGCCGGGATGATAGAAGAGGGGGCTCTCGATGCTTCCGCCCTCTATACCCAGTCCGATCTGCTTTACAATTATACGTCTCCTATGATTATCTTCACTTCTTTCGGTGTGCTGGCATTCATCATCGGTATAGTTCTCAAGGCTGAAGACAGGAGAAAGGGTTATGGGCTTGAACTTCCGAACATCAGGGGCTGACGGACTGAATTCAGGCAAGAGGTTTACGGGAGTGAGATGGATAGTGCTTGTCTGTCTCGCTCTTGTTATGTTCGCGTCCTATTTTTTCGACGATATATTCTCCACCGTCAGCCAGCTGTTCCAGAATCCGGACGGCATAGCTCTGGGTTGGGACATGAAGGATTACGGTTATTACAAGAGCGCCTACTCGCTGCTGTGTGTATTCGGGGGACTGATTATTTGTGGAATTCTGATCGACAAGTGGGGGGTGCGTGTTACAGGTTCCGTCTTCGTCGGTCTGATGCTGCTGGGGGCGTCGTCGATAAGGTATGCGATTTCGGAGTCTTTCGCTGCCGGTGCTCTGTGCGGGTGGCTCGGAGGCTTTTTTGACAAGCCGTCGCTGGCTCTTGCGTATGCTGGGTGTGCCGTATTCGGTCTAGGCAGCGAGATCGCCGGGGTGGCGGTGAACCGTTCCATATCCAAATGGTTCAAGGGACGCGAGATAGCGCTGGCCATGGGTATCCAGCTGGCTCTGGCCCGGCTTGGGACCGCTTCCGCGATGATTCTGGTCCCCCGTATGATCAACACCTCCTACGATGTCATTCCCTATTCCGAAACGGGCCGCAGTGCCGCCATAGGCCTCTCCCTGATTCTGGCCGGGGTGCTCACCTGGGGGATTTTCGTGGCTCTGGATGCGCGGAGGGACAGAAAAGAACGCACCTGCGCAGAAGCGGATATTGCCTCCGGCAATATCATCTCCCGCCCGAAGGAGGATGAGTTCCGTCTCCGGGATGCGGTGGGGGTCCTGAAGAACCGGAATTTCCTGCTGCTCAGCCTGCTGTGCGTGACGTTCTACTGCTGTATAGTGTCGTTCCGCAAGTTCGCTTCGGCCATCGTCATCCCACGTTTCGAGGTGGATGCGGCCGTGGCCTCCGTGATGGTGTCGATGATCCCGTTCTGCACTCTGATGTTCGCTCCGCTGTTCGGGGCGCTGGTGGACCGCGTGGGACACGGGACCAAGATTATGGTGACGGGTGCCTGTATGGTGGCTTTCGCCCACCTCATTCTGGCTTTCGCCCCTTCGGGCTCCTTTTACGGGTATATCGGGATTTGCCTGCTGGGTATCGGATATTCGCTGGTGCCTGCGGCGATGTGGCCGTCGATACCCAAGATGCTTCCGGAGAAGGTCTTGGGGACTGCGTTCTCGGTGGTGTATTGGATTCAGAATATGGGTCTTATGCTCGTGCCGATGGCTGTGGGCGGCATTATGGAACGTTTTTCCGATCCCGAGGCCGCTGCCGTGCATGCGGAATATCTGTTCATCGGCATCTCCGCCATAGCCATCGTCTCGGCGGTGCTTTTCTCGCGGATTTCAGACAGGCATCCCGAACTGGGGCTGGATTAGAAGGCGTTCAAAATCTGACAATATCATCAATCCGGTCAACGTGCCGCAGGAGACAGCCGATTTTTTCAACAATAACAAGCTGCCGTCCTATGACGGTCCGTTGAATCACGGTTGTCCTGCGATATCGGGTGATTCATTATGCATCGTGAACAGTATGGAGGAGCTGGGGGTTCTGGCTCCTGATGCCGGGACTCTGCCTGATATTGATTTTGAAAGATATACCCTCATCGTCGGGTATGTCAGCTTTTTTACTCCCGGATATTATCTGGAAGACCAATATATATCTTCAGGCGAAAACGGTTTGACGTTGGTAGTTCGATATAAGTATTATTCAGACATCCTTTATCATCGTTTTGACGACATGTATGTTTATGAATATTATTGGGGTCTGTATGAAAAGATCTCCGAGGGCACCATCACGTCCCATGTAAAACTACATGCCGTGGATTCTCGTGAGGAGTGACCGTATGGCTCATGGCAGGTGGTTGTAGGGTTGTGTGATTCGTACCATGACGATTACAAACATAATCGTGGATTTACTGGAACAGGTCATCCAATGTCACTACCGACTGGATCGCGGAAGAGTGGGAGTTGTTCTTGAGTCCGTATGTGGTGACGAGGGTGGTGATTATGGATTTTCTGGTTCCGGTCTCGGAGATGAAAGTGCTGAGTCTGTTTTCAAGTTTTTTCTCCTCATCGGCAGAGAAAGCATATTCATCTTTTGAATACTTCATCTCGCATACCGAGATAGTGTCGTCTTTTCTGTCTATCAGAAGATCTATCTGGGCTTTCTGTGCTGAACGCCAACTGCATGCCAGTGTCAGTACTCCGGATATCCCCAATGCTTTCTTGATCTCTTTCAAATGGTTCAGGCAGAGCATCTCAAAGGCCAGTCCCGACCACGTCCCGTGCAGCGGTGAAGAATAGTTCGAGGTCCAGAAGTGAGTGTCCTGATAGTGGTTTTCACAGATGAAACGATAGTGAAACAGTGAATAGGGGTCGATCATCTGATATAATGTGTCCGGACGGACTTTCTCGTCTTCAACTCGTCTGATACTTCCGAAAGGGTCATAAGAACGGATGAATCCACATTCTTCTATCTCTTCGAGCATCTTTGAGAATGCACCGTTGTTTTCCAGTCCGGTCGATTTGAGCAGTTCCTGTCGGGTCGCTCCGATGCCCTTTTCTGATAGGGCTGCCATTATTTTCTTGTGGTTGGCCGATTTTCTGTAGAGAGCCTGGAATATTTCATTGAATTCGTTTTTCAGGGGGGCTTGTTCTCCGAAAAAGAGGGTGTCGATGTTCTGTGCCAGACTCTTGGATCTGTCCAGCAGGGAGAGGTAATATGGTATTCCTCCCATTATCATATAGCATTCGGCTATCTGTTTTCTTGAATAGGAGAAGCCCTTTTTTACGAGAAAATATTCCATCTGGGAGAGGTTCAGCGGATCCAGCCGCAGAGGTATTCCGGTGAGGCGTTTATGCAGACCACCTGTTTCGTGGATGATGTTGTCAAGCATCCACGATGTCGCACTGCCGCATACTATCAGTTTGATGTCATCCCTGAGCGCTGCCCACTCATTCCAGAAACTGTCCACAGCACTGACAAATCCTGATTTCGGAGTGTCCATCCATGGAAGTTCATCGATAAATATGATTTTCTTTCCTTTTGGGAGACTCTCTATGTATCTGGACAGGTCATAGAATGCCAGTATCCAGTTGTTCCTGATAGAGAGTTCGGAACTACCGGAGGCGCGCTGGAGCGCTATGGCGAAATTTATCAGTTGCTCGTTCCTCGGCCTCTGATAAATCCCTGTCACGAAAAAGCAGAAGTGATCCTCCGCTGCAGTGCGGATGAGCATCGTCTTCCCTACACGCCTTCTTCCATATACTGCGATGAATTCAGATTTGTCAGATGCTAACTGTGTCCTGATTCGTTTGAGTTCCTGCTCACGTCCGATGAATGTCTCCATAATTACGATAATTTGCGCAAAGGTATTGATAAAAGTATATTTGAGCAAGTTATTCATCGATAACTTGCTCAAATATATTAAAAGATGTGTATTTACGCTACTTATCCGCGGGCGGGGCGGCTCTGTGGCAGGCTGCTTGATATTTCAAAACTTGGATTTATTTCGAAAATCGTTCATAATTAATTTCTTGTAGGAAAAAATCATTACCTTCGAAACAGAAGCAAGCGATTCAAGTGATTTTTATGATGACTTAAGCAGGTTAAGACGGGTTTCCTAAAACAAATAATATTATAACAGTTTGCGATTCGTTATAATGTTTTTATATCTTTGCGATGAAATAAAAAGACAATATCATGACGGTTCCTGTGTCATTGGTGAAAGTTGGTAACAGTCAGGCATTCATTATTCCGTCGAAGATTCTCAAGAAGATGAATGTCAGGGAGAATTCGACATTCGAGCTCTCTTTCGGAGGGAATTCGATTCTTCAGATACGGAAAATAGATTCTGAAGATAAACTGGTTTTCCCGAAAGTAGCGGTTCCTGAACTGACTGAAGAAGAGATGGATGCATTTATGGACGGTCTTGTATCCATATCGGCCGAAGAGATCGGAAACGATGAGCGGATGGCATATATTCTTGGCAGGTGATGAAGATATTTCTGGATTCAAACATTTTTATCGACATGCTGGTCCCGAGAGAGAACAGGGAGGATAATATGAATGCTGCCAAACTTCTGAAACTTTCAGCGCTGGAGGATTTTGACTTCTTCGTTTCTCCTATTACCGTGTCTGTCGGTTTCTATGTTACGAGGAAAGACAGCGGGGCCGTTGAGAAAATACATTCCAGACTTCAGAATATGTCTGTTCTTCCGATGGATTCAGGCGATGTCCGCTTCGCTTTGGAGTCGGAACTCCCGGATAAGGAAGATGCCATGCAGATGTCATGTGCAGACAGGGCCGGATGTGAACTGATAATCACCCGGGATTCCAGACACTTTCAGAATTCTCCTGTCCCTGTGATGTCCCCTGCTGCTTTTTTCAGCAGACTGGTGTGACATGTGTTTTATGCGGCCGGGCCAAGACGAAGTACGCATACGGTTCAAATTATTTATGCACACCCTGCCGCATGAACAGAAAAGTCGGAAATCCTGAAAGGTGACGCCCCACCTGAGGAGATATCTGTTTTTTTTGGCTAAGCGGTCAATGAATGATGACCGCTAGCCAAAAAACAAGCGAAAGGTATTATCTTCGCGGCATGAAAATCAAACTGGTTATTTTGGATTTTGACGGGACTCTGGGGGATACCCGGAGGAATATTCTGGAATCGCTTCAGGAAGTTATGAGGACGGCGGGATGGAGGGTGGCTTCCGTCGAGGAGTGCGACGCCACCATCGGGGTGCCGCTCAAGGAAGGGTTCAGGATGCTCTATCCTGAACTTACTGATGCAGAACTTGACGGCTGCTGTGCCACATACAGGAAATTCTTTTTCGCGAACTGTGAGAATCTGGTTCCGGACGTTTTCCCGCACGTGCGGGAGACACTGGAAGAGATGCAGGGCAGGGGGATGGTGATGACCATCGCATCCTCACGGAACAGACCGTCGCTTCTGATGTTCCTTGAACGGATGGGACTGAAACAGTACTTCTCCTATATTCTCGGCGGAGAAGACGCCGCCAAGGCCAAACCGGACCCGGAACCTGTCCTGAAGACCATGAGGGATCTGGGTTATGCTCCGGAGGAGACCCTCGTCGTGGGCGATACCAATTATGACATACTGATGGGGTGCCGGGCAGGGGCCCACACCTGCGGAGTCACCTACGGTGTAGGTACACGGGCACAACTCGAAGAAGCCGGCGCAGAGTGTCTGATAGACGATTTCGGTAAAATCATTGAAATTTTTCAGTAGTACGGTGCAGTATTTGACGGATATCTGCGTTCAGTAGTTGAAAAGCTTCTAAAAAATGATTTGAAAATGAAAAGAATTTTTACTTATGCAGCGATTCTGCTCGTGATTTCGACTGTAATGACTTCCTGCTCCAAGAATTCAGATACAGGTTATTATGCAAATGCACTGGTGACGGTGAAGACTGCCGGTGACGGGACATGTTATCTCCAGCTGGACAATAACACTAAAGTTCTGCCCACCAATCTGTCCGTTTCTCCTTTCGGCGACAAGCAGGTCCGTGCCATGACGCATCTGAAGGATCTGCAATCGATGACCGGCGACTATAACAAGTCCGCGTCCGTCGTGTGGATAGACAGCGTACTCACCAAGAAGCCTGTACAGCCCAGGGATACCGTGGAATCCGGATACGGTTACGGGGATGATCCCATAGATATATTGAACAGCTGGACTACCGTATTGGAGGACAACTATCTTACATTATGCTTCAGGGCCCCTGCCGGATACTACGGCACCATGCATTACGTAAATCTGGTCTATGGGTATAATCCCGACGATCCATACGAAGTGATGTTCACCCACGACATGGGCGGCAGTTCCGGATACTATTACGGCAGTTTCACCGGACTCGTGGCTTTCGACCTGACTCAGATACCGGGTCTGGCACAGGAGAGCGCGGCCATCGTAACGGTACGATATCTCTCTTCGACGGGTGAAAGGACAGTCCGTTTCGCATATCCTGGAGACCCTGTGAAGAATACGGAATATGCACAGACCGGCGAGTTCCCCGAAATATCGGCATCCCAGTACGAATAGTAAGCAAGTTCCCGGAGATTGCCTTCTGAAAGAGACCATATAGCCCTACTCGTGAAGAAAGCCTCGGGAGGACGGGATGATTCGTCTTTGCGGGAACTGTATGCTCTATATGTCCGGTATCTCTCGGCCGTATGTTCCAGATACATCCCTGATGCGGGTGATGCAAAGGATGTCCTTCAGGAGAGTTTCATAAAAATATTTTCCTCTGTCGGCCGGTTCGAATACCGTGGGGAAAGCTCTCTGAAGGCCTGGATGAGAAGGATTGTAGTGAATGAATCCATATCGTTCCTCCGGAGCAGGCGAAAGATGTCATTCGTGTCTTTCGACCATAATCCTCCGGAGGATATCCCCGATGAAGATCCGATGGTGGAAGGAATCCCTCCGTCCGTTCTGCAGCAGATGATAAAGGAACTTCCGCCGGGATACAGGACAGTATTCAACCTGTATGTTCTGGAACAGAAAAGTCACAGGGAGATAGCCTCGATGCTGGGCATAACTGAAAAGGCATCGGCATCACAGTTTTCACGGGCCAGGGCCAGACTGGCGGAAAAAATAAGAGAATACAGACACAGCCATGAAAAGTGAATGGACGGACAAGATGAGGGACGCTCTCGGGGAGTACTCGGAAGCGGAACCCGAGGGCCTCTGGGAAGGTATTTCCGAAGGTCTTGCCGGGAGGCAGGCTGTCCGTAACCGGCGGATGTTGTGGTCTGTCACCGGTGCGGCGGCAGCTGCAGTGGCGGTGTTTTTTCTGCTGCTTGATGTTTCTGAAGATCGGGCAGCCATCTCTCCGGAAGCGGGAGCGGCGGAATCCCTGGTCGTAGAAGAACCCGCAGTCGCCGTGTCAGTCCCTGAAGAAGAACCGGTTTCCATCCTGCTGTCGGATGCTGTCGTAAACAATCAGAAGAAACCGATCCGGCGGGATGCCACCTCTGAACCCTTACCGGACGCAGGGAATCATCCGGAGGAGATCACCGCCTCATCCGAAGAAGAAATGACGGTCAGTGACGATATCCCGGTGGAGTCCGGACCGACCTCTGGTAAAGTGACTGATAAAGGTATCGGAGAATCGGATGAATCCGACAAGGGTGCCGTCACTATGGGATGGACTGTCGCAGATGAAGAACCTCAGAGGCGGAATCGCGGCAGAATCTCCCTGTCACTCTCCGGTGCCAATATGTTCAGGAATTCGGCATCGGGGAGCAGTTCCGAATCAGTGCTGTCGGGGTATACGGACACAGAGGTGACCGTTTCTGATAATGCGGCGTTCTCTTCTCTTTCACGGAAAAATCATGAAATGCGGGCAGATGATACCAAGGTGTACGTTCGGTCCGATGACGTGACGTATTCAAGGGATGCCATCAACACGACGACCCCCGCTGTGGTCTCTTCCGAACATCGTCAGCCCGTCCGTGTGGGAGTGAATGCAGTCTGGCAGTTTCACAGACGCATCAGGCTCGAAAGCGGATTGACTTATGCCTGGCTGAAGTCCGACTTCAAGTTATCCGACGGCAGCGCTGTCAGGCAGACTCTTCATTATCTGGGACTCCCTCTGGGAGTTAATTTTACCCTGTGGGGCAATGACAGGTGGGACGTGTATCTTTCAGCCGGAGGTCTGATGGAGAAGTGCATCGCAGGGAAGAGGACGACGGACGGCAGTCTCCGCAGCGGCGGCACCCGGTCCTCCGAAAGTGTTATGGACGGTCCGCTCCAGTGGTCACTGAACGGAGGTGCAGGTGTACAGGTGTCCTTGGGAAAAGTATTCGGATTCTATGTGGAACCGGGTGTCGCATATTATTTCGACAACGGCAGTTCGGTAATGAGTTTCTATAAGGAGAATCTCTGGAGTCTCAATCTCCGTTTCGGATTCAGATTCACTTTCCGGTAGAAAAAATCATCACATATCTGACGGTTCCAGCCCCAGCAGCCGGTAAGTCTGAAGAGCCTGGATGCGGAACCATTCGGAGCCCGGGATATATTTCATTCCGGGCATTTGTTTTATGGCCGGTTCATAATATTTGGCTTCCAGAACCGTGCAGCCGGAGAAGTCACAGAGAGAGAGTTCGGGGGCGGGCAGAGGCAGGGTATATATTATCATTTCGGCCCGGCGCACCTCTTCGGGGATGGCTGAAAGGGGAACTGAATGAATGATTCCGGGAGTGCCGTTACCGGCAATATATCCGATGAATGACTCCGTGGCAGCGGCAGTCCTGTTGGCGACGGTGACCTCGGCTCCGACGGAGAGGGCTGCCACGATGGCTGCCTTTCCTGCCCCGCCGCATCCGATGACCAGCACCTTGTGATGCAGTGTGTCCGAACCGTGCGAAGCCCCCCGGAACTGCTCTTCCAGAATCCGCACCACAGCCAGACAGTCCGTATTATATGCCATGACACCTCCGTCGCGGTGAATCAGCAGATTCGTGGCTCCTATCCCGCGGCAGAGTTCCGAAGCTCTGTCGGCGGCGCGGAATGCCGGTTCCTTGAACGGTGCGGTGACATTCACCGCGAAAAAATCCCTGTCGAACGTGGCGAATGC
>DCIQ01000021.1:9464-9747 GCA_002317435.1 Bacteroidales bacterium UBA1722
GGGCTGCGGCTCTGCGTGACGGGCCAGCCGATTATGCCGAGTCGTTTCATGATGATCTCTGGCGAAGTGCTTCGAAGCAGAGGATGGCGGCCGAGACGGAGACGTTCAGCGAGTCCAGGCACCCCTGCATCGGGATTCTTATTTTTCGGGAAGACGCATTGCGCCACGGCTGTGTGAGTCCGGTGGATTCCGCGCCGAACACTATTGCCGTAGGCATACTCATATCGGTGTCGTAATAGGGGACGGAGTCCTGCAGCTGTGCGGTGAGTATCTGCACGGAGTG
>DCIQ01000021.1:9891-13204 GCA_002317435.1 Bacteroidales bacterium UBA1722
CACCGCATCGGCCCCCACCGCATCGGCGGTCCGCAGCAGCGCCCCTATGTTACCCGGCTTCTCCACCGCTTCGCAAACCATCAGCAGGGCGGGATGACCGCCGGTGCACCCGTGTGCATCCAGCCCGATATCTTCGACGGTGAGCGGCTCCGGGGTCCGGAACACCACCACCAGTCCCTCGGTCCCTTCGCGGTATGCGATACGGGAATACACCTCCGGGGTGACTTCGAAAACCGTGGAAGCCGATATTGCCGGAGGCAATACCTTCAGAATCTCAGGGCACCAGAATGCGCTCTCGGGGACGAGGCCGGCCTCCAGGGCGTGCCCTATCTCACGTACACCCTCGACGGGGAACAGTCCCGCTTCTCTTCTGGCGCGGGACTTCTCCATCAGGGACAACAGATCCTTGATGCGTGGATTCTTGGTGGAAGATATCGTTTCTGTCATAGGGGCCATTAACGGAAGGTGTCCTGTTCGGTTCCGGAGGATATCATTCAGTCTCCTCTTCTTTAGCCGCCTTCTTCTCGGGCTTCATCTGCGGGAAGAAGAGCACGTCCTGTATGGATGGTGAGTCGGTCATGAACATGGTGAGACGGTCGATGCCCATTCCGAGGCCGGATGTGGGGGGCATACCGTATTCCAGGGCACGGACGAAGTCCATGTCGATGTACATCGCCTCGTCGTCGCCATTGTCTTTCAGCTTGAGCTGCTCCTGGAAGCGGAAAAGCTGGTCGATGGGGTCATTCAGCTCACTGTATGCGTTGGCCAGTTCCTTGCCGTTCACGAAGAGTTCGAAACGCTCGGTGAGGTCCGGATTGTCGCGGTGTCTCTTGGTGAGGGGGGACATCTGCCAGGGGTAATCCGTGATGAAGGTGGGCTGAATCAGGTTCGGTTCGCAGAATTCTCCGAAGAGGGCGTCCACCAGTTTGTCGTAACCCATCGAAGGGGTGATCTCCACGTTCTTCTCCCGGCAGACTTTCCTGAGTTCATCTTCGGGCATACCTGCTATGTCCACTCCCGCATATTCCCTGATGGCTTCGAGCATGGGAAGACGGCGGTAGGGGGCCTTGAACTCCACTTCCTTGTCCCCGATGGTCAGAAGCGTCTTCCCGTGGAGGGTTACGGCGATTTTCTCTATCATCTTCTCCACGAATTCCATCATCCATTTGTAGTCCTTGTAGGCGACGTATATCTCCATACAGGTGAATTCTGGATTATGGGTGCGGTCCATCCCTTCGTTGCGGAAATCCTTGGCGAATTCATAGACACCGGGGTATCCGCCCACTATCAGTCTTTTCAGGTACAGCTCGTTCGCTATACGCAGGTAGAGTGGGATGTCCAGGGTGTTGTGATGTGTTATGAAAGGACGGGCGGTGGCGCCTCCGGGAATCGCCTGCAGGATGGGGGTCTCCACTTCGAGGCAGCCCGCCGCGTTGAAATATTCGCGCATGGTGGCGATTATCTTCGAGCGCATCTCGAAAACCTTCCGGACCTGCGGATTCACTATCAGGTCCACATATCTCATTCTGTATCTGAGTTCCGGGTCGGAGAAGGCATCGTAGACCTCCCCCTCCTTCTCCTTCACTATGGGGAGGACGCGGAGCGACTTGCTCAGGACCGTAAGTTCCTTCGCATGAATCGAGAGGGTGCCGGTCTGGGTGATGAAAGCATAGCCTTTTATACCTACGATGTCACCTATGTCGAGGAGTTTCTTGAATACCGTGTTGTACATGGTCTTGTCCTCGCCGGGGCAGATTTCGTCACGCTTCACATATACCTGGATTCTCCCCTTCGAATCCTGCAGCTCCATGAACGAGGCGGCTCCCATGATCCTGCGGCTCATTATTCTCCCTGCGATGCAGACGTTTTCCAACGGACATTTTTCCGGGTCGTATGAGGCCTTTATCTCTTCGCTGTCCATATTGACGTCGTACATGGCTGCGGGGTAGGGCTCGATCCCCAGTTCGCGCAGTTTGGTGAGGGCTTCTCGCCTGAGCAGTTCCTGTTCGTTGAAAGTCTGTTCCATTTGATGTCTTGTTTTATGTGAGGGGGCAAAAGTACACATTATTTTGGGTTAATGGAATAATAGTGGTATTTTTGCAAATTGTAACGGACCACCGGGCGCATCCGTTTTGGATACCGGACTCATCATCAATTCAGTATTATGGCCATCGATAAAAAGTGGATAGTAAATGATCAGGGTAATCCGATGCTGGTTTCCAGACTGGCGGAGGAACTCAAAATCGACAGGGTGCTGGCGACTCTCCTCGTCCAGCGCGGCATCACCACGTTCGAACAGGCCAGAACCTTCTTCCGTCCGGATTTGGGCGGCCTGCACGATCCTTTCCTGATGAAGGATATGGACAAGGCTGTCGAGAGGCTTGGAAAGGCGATCATGATGCAGGAGAAGATTCTCATATATGGGGACTATGACGTGGACGGCACCACTGCGGTGGCCCTTATGTATTCCTTCATACGGAAATACAACCGGAACATAGAGTATTACATCCCCGACAGATATGACGAGGGGTACGGCATTTCATATAAGGGAATCGACTGGGGATACGCGAACGGCTATACTCTGGTCATCTCCCTGGACTGCGGCATAAAGGCTGTGGAGAAGGTGAAATACGCCGCATCGAAAGGGATGGATTTCATAATATGTGACCATCATCTGCCCGATGACGTGCTGCCGCCCGCTGTCGCCGTTCTGGATCCCAAGCGGAATGACTGCCACTATCCTTTCGATGAACTGGCCGGGTGCGGAGTGGGATTCAAGCTCGTTCAGGCCTATGCCCAGGCTCATGACATACCTTTCGAGGAAGTGCTGGAATTTCTGGATCTGGTGGCTGTAAGCATAGCTTCCGACCTGGTCTCCATCACCGGAGAGAACAGAATATTGGCCTTCTACGGGCTGAAGAAACTGAACGACCATCCCCGCAAGGGACTTCTCTCCATAATAAAGCTTTCCGGTCTGGAGAATCACATAATCACCATAGATGACGTGGTGTTCAAGATAGGTCCGCGCATCAATGCCGCCGGGAGGATGGAGCAGGGACGTACCGCCGTCGATCTGCTGGTATGCAGAAATGACGACGAAGCCAGGAACATAGGTGCGGCCATAAATGACCATAACAACGAACGCAAGAGCATAGACCGTGAGATAACCGTCGAGGCGATCAATACCGTCCGTCGGGATGAGGGAGCCATGAACCGCAAGTCCACCATAGTGTTCAATTCTTCCTGGCATAAAGGTGTGGTCGGTATCGTGGCATCCCGTCTGGTGGAGGCTTTCTACAAGCCCACGATAGTC
>DCIQ01000021.1:13283-13578 GCA_002317435.1 Bacteroidales bacterium UBA1722
GCCATCGAACACTGTTCCTGCTATCTGGAAAATTTCGGCGGGCATATGTATGCCGCCGGGCTGACTCTGAAGGAAGAAAATCTCGAACCTTTCTCGAAAATGTTCGAGCAGTATGTGGCATCGAAGATTACCGATGATTTGATGACTCCGATAGTTAAAATCGATACTCCGTTGGAATTCAAGCAGATAACTCCGAAGTTCTTCAGGGTTCTGAAACAGTTTCAGCCTTTCGGACCCGGTAACCTGTCTCCCGTGTTCATTACGGAAAACGTATATGATAACGGGAACGGCCGTC
>DCIQ01000185.1:0-768 GCA_002317435.1 Bacteroidales bacterium UBA1722
TCTGGACTTCCTTGAATTTCTCGATGAAACCGATACGTGCCGCATCGCCCTTTATTTCATACAGTGACGATGGCTCCTCAAACACATCACCTTCAGTCCCTGTGAGTCTCCGGACCGCTTCACTGTATTTTCTGATTATCTCTTCGGCAGAATCAACCAGCCAGATGGTCTTGGCATGCTCTACTTCCTCACCGGAGAAGAGAGCTATAGCGGCATCCACTGCGGAACCCTGCCGCCGGAAATCGAGGATATTGCCGTAAGGCTTATTATCATTCAATGTGCGGTTGGTCCTCGAAAATGCCTGAATCAGCTGGTGGTACTTCAGGTTCTTATCTACATAAAGGGTGTTCAAGTATTTGGAATCGAATCCGGTAAGGAGCATATCCACCACTATGGTGATGTCGATTTTCTTGCTATGGGGATAATCGGAATTACAGTACTGCTGATCTTTGATGCGCTGTTGTACGTCCTGACAGTACTTGTCAAACAGGGCTATCCGGCAGTTTGTTCCGTATTGTTCATTATAATCATTGACGATTTCAGTCAGAGCATCCCGCTTCAAGTCAGGTTCCACCTGATTGTCCGCTTTTTCCTGAGGAAGGTCCTCCTGAATCTGGAGGATATCCTTATCCCCGTATGCGGGAGGTGAAAACACACAGACTACATTCAAAGGTTCATATCCGTCATCCGCCGTTTCCCTCTGCCGCCGGATATCCTTGAAAAGTCTGTAATAATCTATCGCATCATTGATGGAGCCGGTGGCCAGCA
>DCIQ01000185.1:896-1881 GCA_002317435.1 Bacteroidales bacterium UBA1722
TGAAAGCGCAGTACATTCTCGTCCTCTATAGCCTTGGTAATAGTGTATGAATGCAGACAACTGCCGAAAAGTGTTTCCGTCGTCACCAGATATTCTTCCTCGTCGGTCACGTATGACATACGGGCATTTTCATCTTTAATCGGTGTTCCTGTAAAACCGAATAATTGACAGCAAGGATAATATGTCTTGATGGCTTGATGTATATCCTTTGACTGCGAACGGTGGCACTCATCAAAAATGAACACGGCCCTGTCGTCAGCGACATCTTCCAAATCCTCTTTGTATGGATTCCTGTCTGAGACATCCAATGCGATGTTCAGTTTCTGGATGGTGGTGACTATTATCTTGTCAGCATATTCGCTTGACAGCATTCTTCTGACCAGGGATTGTGTGTTGGTATTCTCCTCCACACATCCTTCCTGAAATCTGTTGAACTCTTCCCTTGTCTGCTTGTCCAAATCCTTTCTGTCCACCACGAAGAAACACTTCTGAATATCGGGATTATCTTTCAGAAGTGTCGCCACCTTGAAGGATGTCAGCGTTTTTCCACTGCCTGTAGTATGCCAGATAAAACCATTCCCGCGATTCTGTTCCACACAGTCCATAATCGCTTTCACGGCATATATCTGGTATGGCCGCATAATCATCAGTTTCTGCTCGCAGGCCACGAGAACCATATATTTGCTGATCATCTCCCCTAATCTGCATTTGCAGAGGAACTGTTCGGAGAACTTATCCAACGGGAGTATCTTCTTGTTCTCACTGTCAGCCCATGTATAAACCGGAATATACCTTTCGTCCGCATTGAAGGCGAAATGCCTGTTGTTATTATTACAGAAATAGAATGTTCTGTAACCATTGCTGACGATGAACAGCTGAACAAAACAGAGCAATGTGTTAAGGTAGCCGTTCCCGGGGTCATTCTTATAATCGACTATCTGCTGCATGGCCCTCCTCGGGGACACGTCATGCGACTTCAGTTCGA
>DCIQ01000185.1:2092-3940 GCA_002317435.1 Bacteroidales bacterium UBA1722
TCCAGAAGACGTGCTTTCTCTGATTCCGAAAGATGTACCCGGTTCAAAGACTGAAACTTCTCCAGAAAGTTGTCTTCCAGCGTCTTCCTGTCCCTGATATCCTCACGGTACACATACTTGAGCTCATTTTTGAGCTTTGAAATTAATGAATCCTCTATCTTCCGCTCCATAATAAACCGGCTATTGACCACAAACACATCCCTTTAATCCCGCAAACTTACATAAATTCCGGGACACTGAAAAAAACATGGGTTTGACTTAGAGTCATTTCAAATTACACACCTTTACGACACTAACCTGTTGATGTCAAGTAAATGTGTCAGTCCTCCCGGCAGGTTCTCCGAAGGACTTTCGCTTAAAAATTCGGATTCATTTATGTGAGTTACCCGTTAATCAGAAACTCGGCGGCATTCTTCGGTGACACAGCTTCAAAAGCAGCCTCCGGATACGCACCCGTGAACTGAGCCGGTATCTTGACTTTCTTGTCCGGATTCCATTTGAACTCAAATGCCGACAACGCCCCGTCCCGGAACTCTATCAAATCCACTTCCTTCTGCTGCTCCGTCCTCCAGAAATAATTGGAAACGTATCTCATCGAATATTCGTTGCTTTTCCTGCGCTCCGCTATCATGAAGTTCTCCCACATATGCCCGACCTCCTCTTTCGCACGAAGACTGAGCGGAGTGAAGTTCTCAAGAACCGCATTCCTGATCCCGAGATCATAGAAAAAGACCTTTCGGCTGAATTTTAATTCGTTGCGAAGGTTCTTCGCGTAGGAAGGCAGCCTGAATATTATATAGCACTTTTCCAGAATGTCAATATACTTCTCGACAGTCTTGTCATCGATCCCGACAGTCTGGGCAAGTTCGTGGTATGATACCAGAGAGCCTATCTGAAGGGCCAGCGCCTGAACCAGTTTAACTAGCTTCTCCCCTTTCGCCACCTTATCCATCGACAGGATATCCTTATACAGATAGCTGTCTGTCAGTTCCTTCAGGATCTCACGTTCTTTTCCATGATTCATTACCACCTCCGGATAGTATCCATAAATCATCCTGTCCGCGATCGAACGCTCCTCCTCAATCAGCCCGTTGTACGAGACCATCTCGGAAAAAGATATAGGATACAGCTGATACTCCCTTTTCCTTCCTGCAAGAGAGTCCCCAAGTGATGAGGCAAGTTGGAAAGATGAACTGCCGGTCGCCACGAGCCGGATATCCGACATGTGGTCCGTTATGAGTTTCATGGTATCCCCTATTCCGGGAATCTTCTGAGCTTCGTCAACCACCACGACACGTGAACTGCCCAGGATAAGTTTCAATCTGGTAAGGGAAACATCAGTCAAGGCCTCTCTGTCGGCAGGATCATCACCGGTAAACCATTTCACATCATCATTTCCGGAAAATATGATATCCATGAGTGTGGACTTCCCGACCTGTCTCGGGCCAAGAAGAACAACTGCCTTCCCATCGGAAAGTGTATCTCTGATACTGTTCTCTATTTGTCTTTTTATCATAGCGCGAATATAGCATTTTCCGAATATCTTACAAAATATTAGGAGCACAATCCAAATATCTTATATTTTTTTTGGATTAGTAGTTTCGTGATTCACGCATCGTATCCCTCAAGCATCTTCTCTGGTCATAAGGCAAGTAAAGTTAATAAAGTAACATTAAAGGATATCTGTATTTTGACAAAAGGTATTACCTTTGCCGACTGAATCCGGATTTACATAAACTCACATATAATGGCAGACATAAAATTCATCTCAGCCGACGAGGCCGTGAAAGTCGTCAAATCGGGCGACCATATCCATTTTTCCAGCGTGGCCAGTGCACCTAAGGTTCT
>DCIQ01000185.1:4023-4601 GCA_002317435.1 Bacteroidales bacterium UBA1722
CCCGCTCCCTACACCGATGCGAAATACGAAGGCGTATTCTTCCATCAGGCATTCTTCGTGGGCGGCAACGTCCGCAAGAACGTCCAGGCCGGTTACGCCGACTACATTCCCATCTTCCTGAGCGAGACCCAGAGACTCTACCGCAGCGGTGTCCTCCCCTGCGACGTGGCGATGATTCAGGTCTCCACTCCCGACAAGCACGGATACGTATCCCTCGGAACTTCGGTTGACGCCACTCTGGCTGCCATCGAATGTGCCAAGACCGTAATCGCCGTCATCAACAGGCACGTCCCCCGTGCCTTCGGAGATGCCATGATCCCCATGTCCATGATAGACATGTTCGTGGAAGGTGACTCGGAACTCCAGCCCGCACACTTCTCGGACCCCAATGAAGTGGAACTGGCCATCGGTAAGAACTGTGCCGAACTTATCGAGGACGGCGCCTGCCTCCAGATGGGTATCGGTGCCATCCCCAACGCGGTGCTCGCACAGCTGGGCGGCCACAAGAACCTCGGTATCCACACCGAAATGTTCGCCGACGGTGTTCTCCCCCTCGTGGAGAAAGGTGTCATCAACGG
>DCIQ01000185.1:4687-5100 GCA_002317435.1 Bacteroidales bacterium UBA1722
GACAACCCGATGGTGGCCATGATGGACGTGGGATACACCAATGACCCGTACGTCATCGCCAAGAACCCGAAGGTTACGGCCATCAACTCGGCCCTCCAGGTGGATCTCACCGGCCAGGTCTGCGCCGACTCCCTCGGAACCAAGTTCTACTCCGGCGTAGGCGGCCAGATCGACTTCGTATATGGCGCGTCCCTCTCCGAAGGCGGCAAGGCCATCATCGCCATGCCTTCAGTGACCAACAAGGGCATCTCGAAGATCGCGCCCGTCCTCACCGAAGGCGCAGGCGTGGTGACCACCCGTAACCATATCCACTGGTTCGTGACCGAATACGGTGCCGTGGATCTCTATGGCAAATCCCTCCAGGAACGCGCGAAAGCCCTCATCACCGTGGCCCATCCCGACCACCGCGAGGC
>DCIQ01000185.1:5178-6659 GCA_002317435.1 Bacteroidales bacterium UBA1722
ATATTGCCTTACGGCAATAACAATATTCAAGAGCCCCCTCCGGAATGGAGAGGGCTCTTATTTATTCCATTTTATACGCGGTGACCGACCCGTCGAATTCTTCCATGACCATCGAAGTGAGGAGATATGTCCTGGAATCATATTCGGCGACAATCTTGGAATAGCCCTTCACTCCCTTCTTGGTCGCAGACACAGTCACGAGAACCGATGCCGCCGTTTTCTCCGCACTGATGAGACAGGCATTCCGGGAGGAAAACTCCTGCAGTTTTCCCGAAAATGAAGAAATCAGCAGGTCCGCCAGTGACTTCATCGGCTTGTTCTTCGTGAGATCGAACTTATTTTCGACACCATTGTTCTTCATCGCGATGAACCCGCCAGCGATATTGAAAAAATCCCCCTCAGGAGCGGAATACGTCATCGACAACGTACCCGCGGAATCGAACACCAGTTCTCCGGCAAGGTTCTGAGGAGCCTGTGCCTTCCTTCTGCGCTCTTCCGTGAATTTCCCTTTCCGTATATTCGCCTTCGAATTGGCTGACTCTATCTTGTCCAACAGGACTGACGGGTCCTGTGCCCTGCAGTCTGCCGATAATATCGCCGTGAAGACTCCTGCCAGAATGACCGTGGTCAGAACAAATTTTCTTTTCATTGATTGATATCTGCTTATTTTTTTATTCTTTTCTTCATATAACCGGTATTCATGGCCAGATGGAACATAAGCGGCTCCAGAGTATAGGTTATAAGGATGGTCGATACCATTCCTATTATGGTCACCTGCCCGATGGAGTGAATGCACGGATGTGAAGTGAAAAGCATCGAAACGATCACCGTAACCAATACGAAGGCGGAGAACAGGATGGCAGCCTTATGATAGATGAGCAGCCTGTCTCCCATCCCCCGTTCATCATCGATAAGACCGTCCATCACGAATATGCTGTAGTCCACTCCGACTCCGAATATGAATGACGATACGATAATATTGAACAGGTTGAATTCCATTCCGAAAAGATACATGATTCCCTGTACCACGAACCAACTGAGAAACATAGGCATGAATGCTATCAGGGATATGAAGATATTCCTGAATGAAAGCATCAGAACCAGAAGCACGAAGATGGATGACACGCCAAGTATGATATTGAAGTCAGAGTGAATGATATTTATCATATCCGCCGTGTAATAGTACGGATCTATCACGACCGCACCGGGCAGGGCGGATACGCTGTCATTCACCCGAAGCGCATCCTTCTTGTCCATTCTGGCCATGGCGAACACCATCCAGCTTCCGTCGGGAGACTGTTCGACGACATTGGACAGCAGTTCATCGGGCAGTGCGCCCGATTCCGGAAGCGAGGCAGGCTCGAAGTCCGCTTCTATCAGGGAATATGCGATCGACGGGAGATTGGCCGGAAGAGGGCCCTGCCGCGTCGCCCAGTATTCCTTCCATCTGTCGATATTGGCCTGCTGCTCCTGTTCCGGGA
>DCIQ01000185.1:6735-8596 GCA_002317435.1 Bacteroidales bacterium UBA1722
ACATCAGTAACGTTTCTTGAGGACAGGATGGCATCGTCAAGAGTTTCGCCCGTGCCGGCATAATACATGGCGAACTTTCCTTTATCGAAATGCTCGCAATAGTAGTTCTTCGAACGGATGATTATCTCGTCACGGCAGTTGAGATTGTTCAAATCAGTGTCGAAATGCACTTTCGGCGAAAGGAAAAAACATAAGATGATGACCGCCGCGAGTGCCGCCGCAAGCGGATACCAGCGGTCGAACCGGATGGAGTTAACCCTGTCGACGAAGTTGAATGCCTTTTGTGATTTCCTGTTTCTCTTCGGGCTGAAGAAATGCGGAAGGAACACCAATGCGAACAGGGTCGTACCCAGAAGCGCGAATGACGCGAACAGACCGAAGTCCCTGAGAAGCTCGCTTGTAGTAAACAGAAGACCGGAGAACGCTCCTATCGTGGTAAGACATCCGAGGCACACCGGACGGCACTGCTCCCGTATGACGATTTCCGGCTCCGATACGTATTTATAGTGTGTCAGGACATGGAGACAGTAGCTGAGGGCTATGCCCAGTATCAACGCTCCGAGACCGAGGGCCATCAGAGACATGCCGCCCTTGATGACATATATGAGAGCCAGCGAGAACACTGCACCGTACGTAACCGGCGCCAGCAGCATCAGCAGGGTGGATTTGTTTCTGAAGGAGAGACAGATGACCACACAGATGACCAGCAGGGATATTGTCAGGGTCAGCATAAGGTCGGACTTGATCATCCTGGAATTGAAGGCACCCTCGAGCGCCGCGCCGTGGAAAATGATATCGACGTCCGGAAACGCACTGCAGGTCTCCTTCACCTCCCGCTCCATCTGTCTGAGCAGTTTCCCGGCATACTTGGTGTCAAGAGAATTGAATGTCGGTGAGATATAGGCTACGGCAGCCAAAGAATCGGGTGAGAAAAGATACCCGTCGATAATGGCATAGTCACCGGTGTATCCGCCAAGCATATCCATGACAGACTGCGGGACTTCCTCAGGTGCGCCGTCGGCTATCCAGTCCTCTATCATCGGATAGAGATCTTCATTCACGAACGATGCCGCATTGTTGAGTGCGAAATCCAAGGCATTCATCGCCATATCCTGATCGAACTTCCACAGACATCCATCGACACAGTGCCCCGAATCGTGTGCGACGAGACTGTCGATAAAGAAGTCCATCGCCCCTGCGAGAGTCCGGGGAGAGGCTTCACACCCTTCCCTGGATATTATTTCCACGAAAACCTTGTCTTTTACCTTGAGATCCCCGAAAGCAAGCTCTATCTCCCTGGTCTGGTCCGAATCGGGAAACAGTTTGAGCAGGTTCTCTTCGAAAACTATATTTGCGGCCAGAACGGAGAAAAGCAGGAAACTTCCCGCCATGGATATCCACATCCAAGCCTTATGTGCCGAAAAGAACCTGTATATGGAGAGAAAAATTACCGACACTTCCCCCTCCCGTCAAGAATTCGATTTCTGAATATACTCGCAGACATCGTCTACGGTAGTGAACCTGGCATCGTCAGCTATCTTCATGTCAAACTCCTTCTCAAGGGCAAGACCCATAAGCAGGTATGAAAGGGAGTCCAGCCCAAGGTCTCTCACGAGAACCGTGTCGAAATTGATGCTGTCCTGGCTGACCGCAGGTTTGATCACTGCGAGAATCGCCTTGGTCCTGTTCAGGATTTCTTCTTTTGTCATATTCTGTTTTACTGATTTCTTGATACTTTCATACTTCCCGTGCGCTTGAAATCTTCCTTGCGCACGGTGACCTTCGATACGCGATGTGTCGTGGGAAGCCCGGCGTTGACCTCCTCCACCGTCTTGTTCATAAGGGCCTCCACCTCTTCCCA
>DCIQ01000185.1:8609-14136 GCA_002317435.1 Bacteroidales bacterium UBA1722
GGCTTGTCACCGAAGGCCTGCATCACAGGGAATATCTCGATGGCCAGACATTTGGTTCCCGCTATCTCCCCCTCGCTCACGAGTACGTCCTTAATGTATGGATACACACTGAAAAGTTCCTCTATCGATTCGGGACTGATGTTTTCACCGTTGGAGAGGAGTATGAGGTTCTTGATGCGGCCGGTGATGTACAGATAGCCGTCTTCATCGAATCTCACAAGGTCTCCGGTCCGAAGCCATCCGTCGGGTGTAAGCGCTTCCCCGGTCTTCTCTTCATCCTTATAATACCCGGTAAAGAGATTGTCCCCCTTGATCCAGAGTTCGCCGTCCACTATTTTCGCCTCCTGCCCGGGATAGAGTTTGCCCACCGATGTGGGGCGGGTCTTCACGTCTATGTTCCCGGATGTGAGGTTGGCGCCTTCCGTAAGACCGTATCCGGCGAAAAGTTTCACGCCGAGCTTGTCGAATTCGCTGATAAGACGCGGAGGCACATTGGCGGCGCCTGCGATTATGTATGTAAGTTCCCCGCCGAGGAACTGAGGGCCGTACAACTTCGTAAGGCCGTTAAGGATATCGCAGATTCCGGGGACAAGCACGAGGATATTGGGACGGATCACAGGCAGTTTGGCTATGGTGGCCTTCATATCTTCGCAGCTGTAAATCTGACCTCCGGAATAGAGAATGGCCATCGTGCCGCGGATAAGTCCGAATACGTGGCTCAACGGAATCATACTGACGGTCCTCTGGAAACCTATGATCTTGCCGGGAAGGAAGACTCCGTTGAACGAACCGCGCATGAGGGCCCTGTGCGGAAGAACCGCTCCCTTAGGAGTCCCGGTCGTACCTCCAGTGAAGAAAATGGTGGCGACAGCTTCTTTGGATACAGGTACGGCGGGAGTTTCAGTCTCGGCCACAGATGATGCGGGGAGCACTTTTACACCGATGGCTTCGAGTCCGGAGCACATCGGCCTGAGGACATCTCCGACGAAAACAGCCTTCACGTCGAAGCGCCTGCAACTGCCTGTCACCGCAGGCTCGGGAAGTTGGGCGGGCAGATTGACGGCGACCATACCGGCAGATGTGACGGCCAGGAAAAGTTCGATGGCATCGATACTGTTCCTGTCGAAAATGGCTATATGAGAGCCCTTTTCGAGGCCGAGCGAGATGATTACGGTCCTGCGGTGCGCGATGCGCGAACACATCTGTGAGTATGTGTAATGGTTCACCCCGTCGGAAAGAGCCGGCAAATCAGCATATTTCTCATTTATCCATGCGAGAAATTCGGGGACTGTGGGAATGTAACGGAGCTGCTCCATATCTGAAGGAAGCGCCATATCATAAAAATACTGTGCCATATCTGTTTATTTGGTAAGACTTAGAAAATAACTGCGGCGGCGCATAAACTGCCTGTACTGATACATACCCCAGATGCTCTGTACGTTATAGTTCTTTTCGAGCATAGGGTTGACGATAAGTCTCGTGACTCCCCTCTTGTTACAGTTCTCCTGAAGGCATCTGAAGATCAGGGCGGTGGCTCCCTTGCGCTGGAATTCCGGACCCACGCCGATCATCAGAGCTTCCAACGTGTCGTTTTTCTTCAGGGCTCTGAGAATATGTATGAGCCCGAACGGGAAAAGACGGCCGCGGCCTTTCTTGACAGCCTTCGCCAAAGACGGCACGCAGAAGCAGAAACCTGCGATATTATCATTCTCATCGGCGATCACACAGACGAAATCCGTATCCATGATGGGGACATAGGTCTTGAGATAACGGTCTATCTGGGTATCCGTGAGCGGGGAGAATTCATACAGAGGGGCGAAACTTTCATTGACGATGTGGAAGATCGCCCTGCCGTATTTCTCCCCAAGTTCCCGTACGGAAGAGAACTTGACGACATGAAGTCCGAAACGTTCTTCCACGAGAGTGCTGTATTTCAATACATCAGGAAGCACCGGCGGGATTTCCACCATCAGCTGCGTCCAGTCGGCATCCTTTGAGAATCCGATTTTTTCCAGAATCTCCGGATAATACGGGTAATTGTATATGCAGGTGAACGGAGACAAGTTTTCAAAACCTTCGACCAGCATGCCTTCCTTATCCATGTCGGTAAATCCGAGAGGGCCTTTGATGACTTCCATACCCTTGGCCAGCCCCCATTTCTTTACTGCCCCGATCAGACAGCGCGCCACCTCTTCGTCATTGATGAAATCAATCCATCCGAATCTTACGACATTCGTATTCCATTCTTTGTTCGCCTTATGATTGATTATGCCGGCGATGCGTCCCACGATGTTCCCGTCCGCATCATACGCGAGAAAAAGGATTCTTTCACAGAATTCCATGGCGGCATTACGGGCAGAGTCGCCGCATAATGCATCGAATTCGTCCCCCAATAGAGGAGGCACCCAGTTCTCACAGTTTCTGTACAGTTTTTCAGGGAAAGTAATGAACTTACGGAGCAGTCTCCTGTCAGTTACTTCTACCAGGTCAAGTTTCATTTATGCGTATAATTACTCTTGCCGAATTGCGTATCCGGACCGAGGCCCGTCAGCTTCAACAACACCGCAAATATACCATATTTTTCCGTTAAAAACAGGCTGAGCGGACAATGAACGATGTCCGCTCAGCCTAAAAAATGGTCAATTCATGGAAAAGCACTATCTTCGCGTCAGTTTTCAGTGACACATATATCATTTCCTTCCATGAAACGCCTTTTCCCCATATTCCTGCTGATTTTATGCAGTGCCTGCACTGCCGTCGTGCAGTCGTCCGAGGATATCACCTTGAGATTCCGTCAGGACGGGACATTCAGAATAATACAGTTTACCGATATGCATCTTGACTGGGGCAAGCCCGACCTGTACCGGCACACCATAGAACAGATGGCGGAGATGCTCGACACCGAGAAGCCCGATCTGGCCGTCTTCACGGGGGATATAGTCACCGACGGACTGGCCGACAGCGCCTGGCGCCACGTATTCATCCCGCTGACCGAGAGGAACATACCGTTTGTGGTCGCCTTCGGCAATCACGACCGCGAGCAGGAGCTTACGGCACAGGAGATGGCCGACATCATAATGTCGTATCCCACGAACCTGAATACAGCCTGCAGCGGCACTCTGGACGATCAGGCTCTGGAGATATTGAGCAGTGACGGTTCGAAAGTGGCGGCGCTCGTCTATTCCTTCGATTCGAACGATTACTCTACGGAGAGGACGAGGGGCGATTACGGATGGTTCTCCGTCTCCCAGGTACAGAACTATGTAGAGACCAGCGGAAAATATACTGATGCAAATGCAGGCGTACCCCTTCCGGCTCTGGCATTCTTCCACATCGCCCTTCTGGAACATGCTCAAGCCTACAACGAGCATCATACCGCAGGTGTACGCGGGGAGGACGAGTGTCCCGGTAATATAAATACCGGTATGTTCGGGGCCTTCCACGAATGCGGGGACGTCATGGGGGTATTCGTCGGGCACGACCACGATAACGACTATACCGCTTCCAGAGACGGCATCGTGCTCGGTTTCGGTTGTTTCTCCGGTTCCACGCCCCCCTGGGGCAAAACCACATATACGAATTACCACGGCGGAGTGCGGGTATTCGAACTGAAGGAGGGAGAACATTCGTTCACTACCTGGAAAAGGGATTATTCGGGAGAAGAATTCGACCGTGAGACATTCACCGGCTATAAGGACTACACGCTCCGCAAGGCATCCAAGCCGGAGGGAAGTGTGAAAGGCATCTCCCTGTCCGAAGGCGGTGCGGCCTCACAGACAGTCTCCGGTCCCCATATCGGCAGGGATGAAGGCGGACACAGAAAATACATTTATGACGGATATCTGGACGTGCCCCGGTCGGGGCTGTGGTCACTTCAGGTCATCTGCGACGGAAACGGGACATTGAAGATAGATGACGTCACCATCTCAGAACTGAAAAACTCCGGCCAATGCAACTTCATGGAAGTCAATCTGGAACAGGGGCTGCATCCCGTCCACATCGAATATGAAAGCATAAATAAGGACCAACTCTTCCTGAGATGGCATCCTGTCGCCTGCGACCGCTTCCTTCCGATACAAGACAAATACTGGTATATCAAATAATATGAACTGGTTCCAAAATTTATTCTTCTCTGACGGAGTGGCCCACTCCATACTGATTTTGGCACTCGTGATAGCGTCCGGGGTCGTACTGGCCAAAATCAAGTTCAGGGGCATCTCGCTGGGCCCCACCTGGATTCTCTTCACAGGCATTGTCGCCAGTCATTTCGGAATGGTGATCGACACCGGAGTATCCCACTTCATAAAGGAATTCGGTCTTATCCTCTTCATCTACTCCATCGGTATGCAGATGGGGCCCGGTTTCTTCGCTTCCTTCAGAAAAGGGGGCATCAAGATGAATTCGCTCGCGGTGATGCTTGTCATCCTGACCGTGACAGTGACCCTCATCATCCAAGCCGTCACAGACACACCCATAGGCACTATGATAGGTGTCATGTCAGGAGCCGTGACCAATACTCCCGGGCTCGGTGCCGCACAGCAGTCACTGTCGGGAAGCCCTGACACAGTATCCGTCATGGCATCCGCATACGCAGTGACCTATCCCCTCGGAGCCGTCGGTGTCATCCTCGTCCTCCTCCTCCTGAAAAAGGTTCTGAAAGTGGACGCGGACGGCGAGAAGAAGAAAATGACAGAATCCAACGCATCCAGGGATTCTGCCAGAATGATGTCCGTCACCGTCACCAACGACGCCATATTCGGAAAGACCATCTTCGACCTGGACCGTCTTATAAACAGGAGATTCGTAGTATCCAGAATCAGGCATGCGGACGGGAAGGTGGAGATGCCGACCTCCGGTTCCATAGTAAGTGAAGGTGATATAATGCTGATAGTCTCCTCCCAGTCAAATTTCGAGAGCATCGCGGCCTTCTTGGGTCATCAGATAGAACTGGCACAGGTCGAATGGGACAATTTCGACAACAATTACCTGACATCCAGACAGGTGCTTGTAACGCAGTCGTCAGTAAACGGACGGACTCTCGGGGAATTGAACATAAGAGCCCAATACGGAATCAGCATCACCCGCATCCACAGGGCGGGTCTTGACTTGGTGGCCACACCGGATATAATACTTCAGATCGGGGATAACCTGACGATGGTAGGTACTGAAGCCTCTACTGAAAAGGCCGAAAAATTCTTCGGAAACTCGATGGACAAGCTCAATGAGCCGAATATCCTGCCCATCTTCCTCGGTATCTTCCTCGGAGTCCTGCTGGGCAGTATGCCCATTCTGTTCCCCGGTATCCCCCAGCCGGTCAAACTTGGGCTGGCAGGAGGACCGCTGATAGTCGCCATTCTGGTGTCCAGATTCGGCCCGAAGTACAAGCTGGTGACATACACTACCCTGAGTGCCAATAAAATGCTCCGAGAACTTGGCATCTCCATGTTCCTCGCCGCAGTGGGACTCGGTTCCGGAAAAGGCTTCGTGGAAGCCATCATATCGGGCGGTTACTGGTGGATTCTCGAAG
>DCIQ01000027.1 GCA_002317435.1 Bacteroidales bacterium UBA1722
CGGCAGTCCATGGCGCTGTTCACCGGAAAACAGGGAGCCGAGGGGGCCTGAACCGTAACGGGGAGTCCCATCTTCCGGGCATAGTATGTGCCCAGAAAGTATGTGCTGACCACTCCTTCTCTGATTATGTCCGTATCTGCTGTCGCAATCCCTTCTGCATCGTACCATGTGGAGCCCGGCATTCCGGGAATATGCGGTCTGTCGCAGAGGGTCATGGTCTCCGGGAAGAGTTTTCTGCCCAGGGAGTCGTTCAGGAAAGAATTCCGCTGCTGGAGCGATGAACCGCTGAGTGCTTTTATGAGAGTGGCGACCAGAGAACCGGCGCAAACGTTTTCCAGCACTACGGGGTATCGGCCGGATTTGATCTTTCTGGCTCCGAGCATGGCGACAGTCCTGTCGAAGGCACGTGCGCCGCATCCTTTCTTCAGGGATGCGAATTTCAGCGAACCGTCCACCCAGTATCCCTGCGGTCTGATGCCGTCTTCCCCACGGACAGTGCATTCGGTGCTTACGGAGAAGAAGGACTGGGTGTCCGTGACTTCCAGTCCGTTGGTGTCGAGCACTATTTCGGACTGGAATTCGTCTTCGAATTCATTCTCCACCGATATGAGTCTGTCATCGGAGAGCGGGGTCTCTGAGGCTATTTCAGAGATGAACTTCATCTTCTGTTCCGGGGTGATGGTGTCATATCCTTTATCCAGAAGGTCCAGATCGAACCCTTTCCCGTCATAACAGACGGACCTGTCGGGGAGTGCCCTGAACTCATCCGGAGCGAGGAGCAAGGTCGTTTCGACGGCATCTTTTATGAATGCCCTGACTTCCGACGGCTCCATCCGGTTGGTGCTGAACACACCATATCTTCCATTCGCGAATATATTGACGTTGAGGGCGCTGCTGATGGAACTCCTGAGAGTGTCGGTTTCGCCGTTCAGCAGGGATATGGTGGAGGAACATCCCTCGGCCAGAACCACCCTCGCGGCATCGGCGCCTGCTTCGCGGGCCATTTCGAGAGCTTTGTATGCTATATCGGTATTCATCAGTTCGTTCCTCCTACATTCAGACGGCTTATCATCACGGACGGCATTCCGCAGCACACGGGGACGCTCTGTCCCTTTCCGCAGGTCCAGGTGCCGTTTTCCATCTTCAGATTGTCTGCCACGCCCACGATGTCGGAAAGGGCCTGAGGACCGTTCCCGATTATGTTGCAGTCCTTTATCGGACGGGTGAGATGCCCGTTCTCGATAAGATATCCGCTTTTTACGAAGAAAGTGAAGTCTCCGGCCCCTATCTGGACCTGTCCGTTAGAGAAATTATCTACGTAGATGCCTTTCTTCACCTCCCTGATAAGAGATTCCTCGTCAGCGGTGCCGTTCTCCATATATGTGGCCCTCATCCTGGGAATGGGCATATGCCTGAAAGATTCCCTCCGTCCGTTTCCGGTGGGGGCGACTCCGTAGAATCCGGCGCTTATCCTGTCGTGCAGGAAGGAATTCAATATGCCGTCCTTTACCATGTATGTCTTCTGTGAAGGGATGCCTTCGTCATCGAAATTCAGGGAACCCCTGTTGCCGGGGAGCGTGCCGTCATCCACTATGTCGATTCCTTCGCGGCAGACTCTGCTGCCCATCCTGTCTGAGAATATGGATACGTTCTTCCTGTTGAAATCGGCTTCGAAGGCATGTCCTATGGCCTCATGCAGGAGTATTCCCCCTCCTCCGGAACCTATTATCACAGGCATCTCCCCGGGGGAGGGCTGCGAGGCTCCGAACAGGAAGGAACATCCTTTTATCACGCTGCCGGTCAGTTCCATGACCATAGAATCATTCAAGAACTCAAATCCCCGGCGGAAACTTTTCGAATTATAGAAGTTCTCGGTCCTGTCTCCGTCCTTCATTATGACTGTGGCGGACATTGAACCCAGGGGACGGTAATCTGTCATGCGGCGTCCGGTCGAATCGGCGTAGAAGATGCGTGTCTGCTGGTCTCCGATCTGCCCTATCAGTTTCACCACGCGCGTATCCGCACCGAATACCGCATCGTTCAGTTTCTGCAGGTACCCGGCTTTCTCGGATACGGTATGCTCCTCCCAGGGGAATATGGAGGGATAGAAGTTATTGCCGGAGGCAATATCATCGTATTCGTGGATTCCGGCCTGACGGCGGGCGGTGCCGGTGCCGGCCTGCCCGTTTATCTCCGCCGCGAACCGCGCGGCACGGAGCATGTCCTCCAGGGTGGTTCTTTCCGAGTAGGCGTATCCGGTATGCTCACCTCTCACCACCCGCACTCCGACTCCGTAATCTATATTGGAGTATGCGGAATTCACTTGTCCGTCCATCAGGACGAGGGTGTGGGTTACCGTATGCTCGAAATACAGGTCGGCGAAGTCCCCTCCGCGCGAGAGCGCCGCACCGAGCACTTTCGCTATATCTTCTTCGCACGTGGGGAATATGTAATCGATCATGACAAAAAAAGAGGGTGAAGTGAGCACCCCCGCTGAATTTTTTCTATTGATGGCAAGAAAGCCTCATCGGGGCGGGTCAGATTTCCGTCGCCTTGACTCTTGTGAGTTTTCCGTTTTTCGCGAAAGCCAGATCGGAGTTGGTTTTCTTCTTCTCCTGAATCAGTTTTTCGAAGGTCTGGTGCAAACCATGCATTATGTTCTCTCTAAGTTCCCGTGCTTCGATTTCGCTCATAATAACTTAATAATTGGTTTAGTTTAGTCTTGTTATGTATCTTGGTGGTTATCGCATCCCCCCCCTCTGCCACTATCTCCGCCGCACTGGTGGAATTGTCCACTATTATCCAGTACTCCACGGCGGGGATATAGATGTCGAACAAATTTACCATTCCCAGCCTGTATCTTCTCCGGATGCTGTCTTCCGGTATATTGTGCCCTCCGCTGAGCACCCTCAATTTCACCCTCTCCACAGCCAGCGAAGGCATATTCAACCAAAAATATATCAGTGTCACCGAATACCCCATATCGTGGGCGTCGCGTATCAGACTGGCGAATATCCTGGTGGCCAAAGTGGTCTCCACGGCGAAATCCACTTCCTCATTCATCATCGCCTTGATCCTGCTGAGCAGGATGCGTCCCGCCTGAATCGATGCACTTTCGGGCTTCAGCGGATTCAACCCCCTGGCGATCTCGTCGGCGTTACAGTAAACCTCACATTTCAGCCAGTCCTTCAGTATCTGCAGACTGGCTGTCGTTTTGCCTGCTCCATTAGGACCGCTGATGATGTAAAAATTCGGCATAACACCACAATCTCAACAACAAAAATAAATTTTTTTCTCCATTTCCCCAAATGAATACTCTATGGTAACTATATTTGTACCCATATTTTGTGTGGACGGACATCATTGGACAACTATATGGTGAATTGTTACAAATCGGCTCCGGCGTGTTTTTTCAAATAATTCTGAGAAACTGATGGAAATTATAAGAACAGCCCTGGATGGGGTATTGATTTTGGAACCGCGGGTCTTCAGGGATGACCGGGGGTATTTCTTCGAGTCATTCAGCAAACGGGAATTTGACAGGAAAGTGGCTCCTGTCCTGGGGCACGGTATAAATTTCGTTCAGGATAACGAAAGCCGGTCTTCCTATGGCGTGATGAGAGGTCTGCATTTCCAGCGCCCGCCATTCGCCCAGAGCAAACTGGTCAGGTGCGTGGAGGGAAAGGTTCTGGATGTGGCCGTCGATATACGGAAAGGTTCGCTGACTTACGGCAGGCATGTCGCTGTGGAACTTAGCGGAGAAAATCACCTTCAGCTCTTCATTCCGAGAGGATTTGCCCACGGTTTCGCAGTCCTTTCCGAGACGGCTCTGTTCCAATATAAGTGCGATGATTTCTATGCTCCTGATTATGAGGGGGGAATCTCCATCTGTGACGAAACTCTCGGGATAGATTGGAAGATTCCGTCCGATAAGGCCATATTTTCCGGGAAGGATACGCTTCATAAATGTCTGGGGGATTTCGACAGTCCGTTCTCTGTAGATATGGATTTTTATCCGGAAGTCGGCCATCATATGATAAACGACAGATAATAAACGTAATTGGATTGGGGATACATCGGTTTAATGCTGGCAAGCCGCGGTGTGGAAGTCATCGGCACGGATTACAATGAAGAACCGGTGGCTGCTTTGAAGGCAGGAAAGACTACCTTTAAGGAAGAATGTCTTGATGAACTTTACCGGGATTCGGCCGGGATGGAGAACTTTACGGATATTGTGAAGTAGATTTCGTTTCTATGGATTTTATGCCTAAATTTGTGAAGATATATCCAATTCTTTATTGATAAACATATGCAAAGACGTAATTTTCTGAAACTTTCCGCATTAGGACTGGCGGGCACCGTGATGGCCCCTTCAGTTCTGACAGCGCAGACCAAACCGGCCGGAGCATCGAAGAAGACATCCGCCAATGGTAAAATCAATCTCGGGTTCATCGGACTCGGTCAGCAGGCCAATTATCTTATGAGCAGTTTCATCCAGATGGATGACGTGCAGGTGCTCGCAGGATGTGATGTCTATGACATCAAGCGCGACCGCTTCTATAACTATGTTACCGAATATTACAAGGCCAAAGGGTATAAAAAATGTGCCCCCGCGATGTATGAAGACTACCAGGAACTTCTGGCCCGTCCGGACATCGATGCAGTGGTGATCGCAGTTCCCGACCATCAGCATGCCATCATCGCCATCGCCGCCTGCAAGGCCGGAAAGGACGTATATCTCGAAAAGCCCATGACTCTTACCGTGTATGAGGGCAAGCAGCTCGTGAAGGCAGTCCGCAAGTATAATCGTATCCTGCAGGTCGGCAGCCAGCAGCGCTCGAGCGAAGAATTCATCCACGCGGCCAATATTGCCCGTGAGGGCGAACTCGGGAAAATCCAGAAACTGGATGTTTTCGTAGGCCGCTGGGACGGTTCCCCCTTCCCCGTGAAACACAACTTCCCTGCACAGAACCCTCCCGCCGGCCTGAACTGGGACAAGTGGCTCGGTCCCATGGATCCTTCGAAGGTAACTTACTTCCCCGATATCAATCCCCTGCTGAACGCTGAGAACCGCGAGGAGTGCTGGGGTGCATGGCGCTGGTACAAACCCACAGGCGGCGGTTATATGACAGACTGGGGTGCGCATATGTTCGATATCGCACAGTGGATGCTCGGTAAGGATCTGACAGACCCCGTGGACATCATCCCTCCCGGATACAGCTATTTCGAGAACCTCACCTACAGATATGATAACGGCATCGTGGTGGAAGAAAAGCCTTTCGATGAACACGGACAGGGCGTGAAGATTTACGGAGAGAACGGATGGCTGGCAGTTCATCGCGGAATGCTCTACGCTTCCGATCCCAAGTTCGAAATGAAGGTGGGCGAGAGCGATGTTCCCTTTGAGGCCAGGGCCGGTCATCACAGGGTATTCATCGAATCGGTGAAGTCCCGCATCGACCCGAACGTACCTGTAGAAGTCGGACATTCTTCCTGCACTATGTGCAATATCGGCATCATCGCCGGTGAGCTCGGACGTCCGTTGGTGTGGAATCCTATCGTGCAGAAATTCATGAACGATGACGAAGCCAACAAACTGATGCATTATGAGTATCGCGCAGGCTACGAGAAACTTCTCGAAGTCTGATAATGTCTTGATGGATAAAATGAAAGAGTCCGGTATCGTGCCGGACTCTTTCTTTTTATGTCGGGACCTTATCGGTGCTTATTCGGTCTGCAGCCCTGCCTTGAGTGCATCCCACAGGTTCTGGTGGCGGATGTGGGTCAGGTCGAAAACCATCACGCCGCCGGTGGATTCCAAAGCCTGGCGGATGGCATCGGGGAGGCGGGACATGTCTTCGTCATACATACTGATATAGATGGAGCCCACCAGCGGCACGGCATCGCAGGTTACCTTTTTTACCATCTCCGCTCCGCCGCGGACCGTGTAATATGGCTCCTCCGGTCTTTCGTCTTCAGTAATCTCCGTGTAGTACAGTCCGGTCATCAGAAGATCGAGGTTCTCGGCATATCCGGTGTTATGATAGTTCTCCGTGGCCCAGTCGTATTCGGCGGTGGGATCGTATGATGAAGATGCCCAGTTCACACCTACTTGATAATAAAGAGGATACCAGGCACCGGCATAGTCTCCGATTATAAGTTTGGGGTTTATGGGTTTCAGGGTGGAATACATCTTCACCATGAAATCGTGAATGAGTGATGAGCGCCATTCGCACCACTGGTTGAAATATTTTCCTCGTGTCCATTCTGTGGTGTCTTTCCATGAAAGAACATCCTCGGGCCAGTTCTCCATGGTGAGGCCCGACCACTTCTCGAAGCCGGTGCGGCTGATGTCGCTATAGTCGGCTACCATGCTCTCGAATCTCACCCTGTCGAGAATGATGCCGTCGCAGTCCGGGTATTTCCTGACGAACTCTTCCAGAACGGCGAGTTCATAATCCTGAATTTTCGGGTCGGCGGCGTTCACCATCCCGTCGTAAGTGCTCTTCACCTCCGTGACGGGTTTGAATTCCCCCTTTATATAGCAGATGGTCTGCCAGTCCGGGTGTTCGTTGAAGATGATGCCGCGGTCCATGTGGTTATGGCCGCCCGAAAACACGTTTATTCCGGCGAATGCCCTCATGCCGTATTCGTGGCAGCATCTGATGACATGTCCGAACATATCGTAATCGGCAGGGCGGACAGTCCCGTGGTAGGAGGACATGTACGGAGCCAAATCGCTCCGGTATGTCACTTCCCCTGTGATGGACTTGGTCTCCACCACTACATTGTCGAAACCGGCATCCTTTATTTTCCGCATATAGAATGC
>DCIQ01000038.1:0-643 GCA_002317435.1 Bacteroidales bacterium UBA1722
ATGGGAGGATGTCTCCCTATGCTCCTCCAGTTCCCTGTCCTGTGGGCCATGTTCCGTTTCTTCCCCGCTTCCTTCGAGCTTCGTCAGCAGAGTTTCCTCTGGGCCGATGACTTGTCCACCTACGACTCGATATGGGATTTCGGCACCAATATACCCCTTTATGGAAATCACATGAGTCTGTTCGCCATATTGGTGGGTGTGACGATGTTCTTCTACTCGAAGATGAACTCAAAACAGATGGACAACAATCCGCAGATGGCCGGGATGAAGTTCATGACCATCTGGTTCATGCCTATAATGATGCTGTTCATCTGCAACAATCTCTCCAGTGCCTTGAGTTATTACTACCTTCTCTCGAACCTGTTCGCCATGGTTCAGACCTGGGTGATCAGGAAATATTTCGTGGACGAGGAGAAGATAATGAACAAGATAAGAATCAATGCCGCCAAGAACGCCCGCAAACCCAAATCGAAATTCCAGATGAGGCTTGAAGCGATGCAGAAGGCCCAGCAGGAAGCGCTCAGGGAGCAGCAGAAGCGGCAGGGCAGGAGATAACTGAAATGAGCATTTCGGAAAACCTTGCAAGAATAAAATCGGAACTGCCATCAGATGTGACTCTGGTGGCAGTTTCCAAATACCATCC
>DCIQ01000038.1:729-1163 GCA_002317435.1 Bacteroidales bacterium UBA1722
CAGGAGTTGAGGGACAAGTCCCGTATGCTGCCCGGGGATATAGAATGGCATTTCATCGGACATCTCCAATCGAACAAAATCAAATATGTGGTACCCGCAGTGTCCCTGATTCACTCGTGTGACAGTGCTGAACTCCTGTTCGCGACAGAAGATTGGTGCATGCGGAACGGATACACCGCCCAGGTGCTTCTGGAACTCCACATAGCCTCCGAACAGAGCAAGCAGGGTTTCACCCGTACGGAGTTGTCGGCCCTTCTGGAACGCGTGGCCTCGGTGGGAGGTCTCTCCTGCGTGAAGATACGCGGTCTGATGGGTATGGCCTCGTTCACGGACGATGAGGACCTTATCAGGGACGAATTCTCCGCACTGACGAAAGCGTATGAAGATATTGCCTTAAGGCAATATCCTTTTCTGGACAGGTTTGATATCCGTTC
>DCIQ01000038.1:1295-3616 GCA_002317435.1 Bacteroidales bacterium UBA1722
TCTCGGGCATCTCAGTTCGCTGGGGGCGTACGTCATTTTCGGGTTGAACATAATAGTGTGCAAGGAACTTGCGAATTCCGGAATCGTCTCCCCGCAGTGCCTTTTCTGTTTCAGGGCGATGGGCGCTTCTGTACTGTTCTGGGGTATCTCGCTGTTCTGTCCGGCGGAGCGCGTGCCCTGGCGGGATCTGTTGAAGATTTTCGTCGCGTCGATGACAGGGCTGTATCTCACACAGATGTTCTTTCTCGAAGGGATACGCCACATCACTCCCATGGACTGCACCCTTCTGTCCACGCTTACTCCCATCTTCACTATGTTCATAGCTGCCGTGGCCCTGAAAGAACCTGTCACATGGAAAAAGGCCGGCGGCGTGGCGATCAGTTTCATCGGTGTGATGCTGTTGATACTGAATAGCGCCCAGTCTCCTTCCACAGTGCGGCAGACCACGACGGCAGGAGTGATTCTGATACTTCTGAACGGTTTGGGATGGGCATCCTATTTGGGAATCTTCAAAAAACTGATTTCAAGGTATTCGGTGGTCACATATATGAAATGGATGTTCCTTTTCTCCATGTGTGCTTCCCTGCCGTTCGGTTTTTCGGAGATGGTTTCGCTGGATTATGCCGCCATGCCTGTCTCGTACAGATGGCAGCTGGCCTTTCTGATAGTAATGTCCACCTTCGTAGCCTATTTTCTGGTTCCGGTCGGGCAAAAGGTTCTCAGACCGACGGTTATCAGTCTGTACGGGTATGTCCAGCCGCTTCTGGCTTCGGTAATAAGTATCTGCATGGGAATGGATATCGTTACCTGGCAGAAACTGATAGCCGCCGCAGCCATGATATCCGGTGCGGTCATGGTGAATTTCAGCAGGTCCAGAGCGGATATGGACAGAGAAAAATCATGAAACCTACGGAAGCATATATCGCTGCCCGCTTCGCGGAGTACAATGCTCTCTTTTTCGGCGGGAAACTTCCGGTGCCCATATTCCGCAGCGGTAATGCCAGATCGATGCTGGGGCATCTCAGATACCGTCGGAAGAGGAGTCTGCTGGGGCGGGTGACATATTCGGACTTCGTCCTTACCGTCAGTTCCCGGTTCGATATGCCTGAAGAGGAGGTGCAGGACACCATCATCCATGAGATGATTCACCTGTATATCCTGTCAAGCGGGATTCGGGATACCAGCGCGCACGGTAGAGTGTTCCGGACCTGGATGCAGAAAATAAACACTGAATACGGACGTCACATCACCATATCCCACAGATTCACCAGAGATGAGCTTGCCGCCGACACCCATCTGCGGAAGCACTGTTTCTGCGTATGTGAATTGCCGGACGGGAGGAAGGGTATCACGGTAACTGCCGAATCCGCCGTGTTCTCCATATACAGACAACTCCCCAAGGTGTTCACCCTGAGGAGTTGCAGGTGGTACGGCTCCACCGATCCATATTTCAACAGGTTTCCCCACGTGCGGACACCGAAGATTTTTATAGTGGACGGGGAGGAGTTGGAGCCCTATCTCAAATCCTCCGTCGAACTGACCTGTGACGGAAGTTCTATCCGCCCCGTATAGGTGTTCGAATTCCTCTTTCTCCGGACATCGCTTCCTTTTATGAACGGGGAGACGTTCGCGGGAACGGTTACCGTAAAGTCGGCATATCCGCGGCCGGTCCTGTTCCATTCCACCGTCACGGTGCCCTGCGGAATCTCTCTGGTAACCTTCACCCGGTCGAGTCCTTCCGGAATCTGAGGGTCTATGAGTATGTTTTCGTACCCCGGACTCAGGGGGATTATTCCTCCCAGAGCCTGGAAAAACCAGCTGTCCATTCCGTTGAAGCAGTTGTGGAGATAGCTTCTGGGGGCGTCCCAATCCTCCCAGGTCGATGTCCCGCCGCTGCGCAGCATATAAAGATATCCCGGATAATCCTCTTTTTTCAACATCCGGTAGATGAAATCGGCATTGTGCGAGATGGTGGCCCATTCCGAGATAATGGGTATGCCCGTCAGGCCTGCGGCAATATGTCCTCCGTATTCGGTTTCGGTGCGTTCGAGGAGGGCCGCCGATACGGAAGCGACGTTCTCCGGAGCCACGACTCCGGTGAGCAGCGGATAGGCCATGTCCAGCTGAGTCCCTCGGCCGTATATGTGCCCGGTGCTGTCGTAGAATGCCTCGTTTATGCGGCTGGAGAGGGAGTCCCTCCTGTGCCCGTATTCTTTCACATGGTCCGGATATCCGAGATGAGCGGCTATCTGCATCAATTCATTGTATGACTGTACCAGGACACAGTTGTTTGTGAGGCGGACGCTTACGGGGTCCGTCAC
>DCIQ01000038.1:3680-8598 GCA_002317435.1 Bacteroidales bacterium UBA1722
CGGCCATACGTCCAGCAGTCCGTTCACCGTATGTTTATCCACATATTCCAGCCAATGCCTCATCTGGGGATAGCATCTGTGCAGAAGTCTGTCATCGCCGTAATTCATCCAGGTGCGCCAGGGGGCCTGTACTATGAATGAACACCAGTACGGACCTCCTCCGGCACTGTATGGAGAAGGTGCGGTGTGCGGAAGTCCTCCGTCCGGACGTATGACATCATTCCAGGCCTGCAGCCAGTTCATATAGACGGGGGCCGCGTCGAAATTGTTCTGAAGGGAGAGCGTGGATGCATTTCCGTCCCCTCCGTATCCCAACTGTTCTATATGCGCGCAATCGACCATATATCCGCAGTAGGCGAGATTGTCCATCGTGTAGGAAAGCATCCTGTGAATGGCATTCAGATCTTCATCCGAGGATTCGAAGGTGCCGGTGACGTCACCGTCCATTCCGATGCGGTGGGCATACAGATCCTCCGGGGATGGCTCGTATGTCAGACCTTTCAGCAGGACGTATCTGAAACAGTGATGGTTGAACTTGTTCCTGAAGACATCCGAGGCGGCGTTCCCGCAGCAGATGAAGGTGTCTTCGGTGACACATCCGTCGAGTTCCCCTTCCCCGTTCAGATGGTCGGCATAGCGGGCGGTCACGGTATCGCCGGATGCCATCCTGCAGTGGAATTCTATCATTCCGTTGAGGACTTTCCCGAAATCCACGAGCCATGCATCCTCTCCTTCCGGGAGGATGGTCACCGGAGTCACAGTCTCTTTGATGACCGTATTCTGGCACATCTGCGGAGTGGCTTCTATGCCCGAGATGGATATCTCCCTTACGGGACACCCCGGGACATCCTTTAGAATGTCCTCAGTAAGGCAGGACGGTATCTGCCGCGCATCGATTACCTCTCCTGCGAAGTCCCATGACCTCCAGGTGCCTGAATCCCTGTATCCTCCGAGGCACCCGTTCCAGGTGTCGTCGGTGCAGACCAGCGTATTGGGTACGGTCCCGTCCCAAACTTCAAGATCGGCCCTGACGACAGGACCGTCGTGACCGGCTCCGAAAGTTTCTTTCTTATACCATCCGGATCCTATCCAGAAAGCGACGGTGTTCTCTCCTTCATTCATAAAGCGCGTGATGTCGTATGTCTTGGTAAGGGAGCGCCGGTTCAGTTGGGATACCGCGGGGGAGAGGACTGCGTCTGAAATGTTCTTTCCGTTCACATGGACCTCATGATAACCCAGTGAATTCACGTGCAGGAGGGCTCTTCCCTGTCCGGGAGAATACGTAAAGGACTTCCACAGGATAATGGACTGTGCCTGTCCCGAGTCACTTCCGATGAACCGTCCGGTGAAATCGTTTCCGGAGAGTTTTCCTATACTGAACTTCTGTATCTGGGATTCTGTCGTCCTGCCCTTGTCCGTGGAGATGCGCACTTTCCACCAGCATAACTGTCCGGAATTCAGAGGAGTGCCCTGATAGGGAATCATTACACCGGAGGAAGATTTCACTTTTCCGGATTTCCAGAGGTCCGCCTCACCTTCTTCCAGCAGAGCGGGATCGGAAGCCACTTCTATCTCATAGAATTCCTGCATCTCGGGTGTTTCGGAAAGCATTTTCCAGCTGAAATGAGGTTCGGTATTGTCAATGCCCAACGGATTGGTCATGCCTTCGCATCTCAGATGATAGACTTTCAACGGATGCTCACCGGTACAGAATGTCAGTGATAATATGAGAGCTGACAGGAGCAGTATTTTCTTCATGTAGCGTGTCTATTTGTTGAAACCTTTTGCTGTCAGGAATTCCCAGATGCGGTCCATGAAAGTATAGCTTCCGGTACCGGGTGATGCATGATACTGGAAGCAGTGTTCCCTTAAGGCCAGTGTATGGAGTTCCGACTGAATGCCCATACTGCGCATCTTTTCCCATGTCTTTACCGAATTCATCGCTGCCCATCCGTCCGAATCACCATGGATGAACAGCATCGGGGCAGTCTTGAGGTCAAATGAAAATTCAGGGGCGAGGATGGCATCATCTTCATTTCCGCCTTGTGAGTTGGGGCTCTCGAGTCCGTCGGCAAGCGCATAGGCCGGATATATGCCGATACCCCACTGGACGTTGCATGGCAGTTTGTCCAGCTCATCCAGAGGAAGATAGGACCGGTGCAGCGATGAAGTGACACCCATAAGTGTCAGATGCCCGCCTGCCGAAGAACCCATTATTCCTATTCTGTCAGGATCCAGACCGCGTCCGGCGGCTTCGCTTCTGACGATTCTTATGGCACGCTGGAGGTCCTGCCAGGCCGTGATATGTTTCGGGAGGTCTTCAGGTCTGGGGGTGCGGTATTTCATAACCGCTACAGCCATTCCTTTTTCGTTAAGATATCTGCGGATGGGGGCCACCTCGAATCCGTCCGGGTCGTTGCCTTCATAGCTCCCTCCGGAGTATATTATCTGTATGGCCTTGGTCTTCAGCTCGGAAGGAATATACCATTCTATATAGGGTGAGCATTGATGCTTCTGGAAGTCAGGGGTACAGTTGTCCGGCCAGATATTCTCTTTTACCGGAGTTATGCCGTAATCGTCCTTATATCTCTCCATCAGGTTTTCCTGCATGGGTACTTTGCCCAGGAATCCCATCTGCCTGAGGAATTCTATGCCGCGTTCCAGACCGAACGCTCCGTGTCCCTTGTCGGGATAGAGATGCAATTCGGCCGGTATGTGCATTCTGCGCAGCTGACGGTACACCAGGGTGGAGCCGTTTGGAGTGTATATGTCGTTTCCTCCGTGATGGAGACTCATCGGACAGGTCTTCTCATCGAACTTGAAGACGTCGCTCAGGCGGACGTCGGGACCATAACCTTCGCGGATGGCCGGGGTCCCCGTCTCTCCGTCCGTGGTCACGTATGCCGGGGCATTCACTATGGCCCAGTTGATATGGCAGGGATATTCATCGACGGCATCACGGCCTTCATACGCGGGTGTCTGTGAACAGGTGGCCAGCATCAGGGCGAGGTGAGAACCGGCCGACATCGATATGGTACCTATCTTTTCCGGGTCGAAACCGCGTTTCTTCGCTTCGCTGCGGACCATCCTCACTGCCCTCTGACCGTCTTCCCATGCTGTCTGATAGATGGGAAGACCTTCCGGACGGGGAGTCCTGTACACGAAATTGACACACTGGACACCCAGTTCGGTGAGTCTTTTCCGCCACATCGCTATAAGGCCCACGTCGCAGGTGCATTGGTAGGAACCTCCCGAAATCAGAATCATACAGGCACCGTTCCGCACTTCGGGGGAGGGTGCTTCGAACCAGTCGAGATATGGAATTCTGTTGTCCTCGGGGTTGAAGTCTTCTCCGGAAGTCCGGTCGGTCATTTCGGCGATCTGACTTGCGGAAGGATGAGGCATGTCCTTCCGGTTCCAGAGATATTCACGTTCCTGGGAGAGGAGCGGAAGCGTCAGTATGACGCACAGCAGGGATAAAGATATCTTTTTCATCATTAGTGATTATTTGGCTGAATAGAAGTTGAATCCGCGGCAGATGCCGTCCCATACATAATCCCATCTGAGGATGATGCCTATTATCAGGATGATGCCGAGCCAGATGGCTCCCTTGACGGAGTCCGGCTGTGATTTATACCATTTTATCATTTCTGTAGTTTTATATTATGATTCAGGCGGATGGTCGTGTCCGCAGCTTTCAATGTTCTCAGGTTGCCCAGAATGGGGTTTATCTCCAGTTCCTGGATTTCGGGGGCGGCGCAGCACAGGGCGGCCACTCTTCTGACAGTTTCGTTCAGAAGGGTCAGATTCACACCTTCGTGGGTCTGGGTCCCCTCGAGGATTCCGAAAGATTTGAGAGAATGAATCATGAAGTCCGCTTCTTCTTGGCTCATAGGTGCGAGAGCATAACTGAAATCAGAGAGGATATCAGTCATCACACCTCCTATTCCGCACTGGATCAGATGTCCGAACATTCCTTCCCTTACGGCGCGGATGAGTATCTCCGTGCCGGTTATCATCGGCTGGAAGAGTACTCCCTGGGTGTCGGGTATCCTGAGCATCCTTTTGAACTCATTCATCATTATGTTGTCTTCCCTGATGTCAAGAGCCACTCCTCCCACTTCCGTTTTATGAATGGGTCCGATGGCCTTCATCACGAGCGGATATCCGCCTATCTCCCTTACCGCTTCCAGGGCTTCTTCTTCGGAATATGCTGTCGCTTCCCTGATTCTCACTATCCCGGAAGCATCCAGGAGAATCTGCACCTGTTCGGGGAGGAGGTAACCGTTACCGTTGTTGTCTATTACGTCGCGGATCCGTTTCTTGTCCACCGGTGGAAGTGCGGAATCTGCAGTGCAGAATGAATGTTCGCCTGAAATTTTGACCAGAGCTTTCGCCAGAAGTGCTTCGTCCGGGAAACTTATACCTCCGGAGGCGTGAAAGCGTCTGAGTTCTTCAGAGGCATTCGATATGGAGGTGAGGACTACATATATCGGTTTTGTGCATTCCTTTGCCTTTTTCAGCAGCATATCGCAGACATCGTCTATCTTTCCCAGTCCCGGACTGCCCCATATTACCGTGATGCCGTCTATCTGGTAACATTCATTTTCGCAGAAGTCTATGGCTTCTTCCAGTTGCTCCACGGTCCCCGTGGACAGCAGGTCGATCGGGTTGACCACGGAAGCTCCGGGATGCAATTTGCTGCGGAAGGTTTCTGAAACATAGTCTGACAATTCCGGTACGGATACGCCGTTCGAGACCAGGACATCGGCCAGAAGAATGCCTGGTCCGCCCGCCTGGGTTATGATGGCCATGTTTCTCCCTTTTATGTCGGGAAGCATCATCGCGGCCGCCACGGTCATCAGTTCATGTCGGCTGTAGCACCTGATGATGCCTGCCTTGCGGAACAGGGCGTCAA
>DCIQ01000048.1:0-1588 GCA_002317435.1 Bacteroidales bacterium UBA1722
GGTCACTCGCGCGCGGATTTTCCATGTGGCTTATTTTCAATCCTTTTACTATCTTTGCAAGTCTTTGAATATCAATCGGTTCACTTCCCGATGCAAAACCTCCCAAACACCCTGCCCAAAACCTCATCAGGCGTAACTTCTCCGGTGATGGTGCCGATATGGTAGAGGGCCTCACGGATATCTTGTGTGAGGAGTTCGGTGGAGAGGCCGGCGGTCAAACCAGAACGGACTCTGTCGAGGGCCGCGTTGGCGGAGGTCAGGGCTTCGAAGTGTCTCAGATTGGTGACGGTAGTGCCGCCGGAGGCGGTCTTGAACTGTTTCCGGCTCTCGGAGAGATAGGCGGTCAGGCGGGAGAGACCTTTTCGTTCCCTGGCAGAGACAGGGATGACCAGTGCAGGGGAGAGGCCCGCTTCAGAGGCGGTACTGGCCACGGAATCCGTCATTTTCTCATCCACAGGTGCTGCATCCGACTTGTTCAGCAGGATTATCAGTTCCTGCCTTCGGCAATACGTTCCTTCTCCGTCAGCGGGTTTCTGTGGGTGAAGGTGCCGTGCGAGATCGGCGATGCTTTCTCCGAACGTCTCGGGTCTGGTGGCGTCCAGCATCAGGAGTACCACCGATGCGCCTGCCATTTTCTGATATGAGCGTTCTATTCCTATCTTTTCTATGGTTCCGCGGGTGTCGCGGATGCCGGCTGTGTCGATGAACCTGAAGGTTATGCCCCCAAGACATACGGTGTCTTCTATGGAGTCGCGGGTGGTGCCGGCGATGGGGGAGACTATGGCTCTCTCTTCACCGAGAATGGCATTCAGGAGGGTGCTCTTGCCGGTATTGGTGGCGCCCACTATGGCGACGGGGACGCCGTTTTTTATGGCATTGCCGTAGGCGAAGGAATCGGTAAGGGCATGGATGTGGGTCTGGAGCTTGTCCAGGAGGTCGAGCAGGTGGGTGCGGTCGGCGAATTCCACGTCCTCTTCGCTGAAGTCGAGTTCCAGTTCCATCAGGGAGACCATATCCACTAATTCGGAACGCATGGCGGTCAGTTCGTCGGAGAACCCTCCCTTCAGCTGGTGGAGCGCCACGTCGTGGGCGGCCTGTGTCTCGGAGGCGATGAGATCCGCCACGGCCTCGGCCTGCGAGAGGTCCATCTTGCCGTTCAGGAATGCCCGCTGGGTGAATTCCCCGGGACCGGCCAGTCTGGCTCCGCGGGAAATCAGCAGCCGGAGAATACCCTGTACTATGAAGTCAGAGCCGTGGCAATACACTTCTGCCGATTCTTCACCGGTATAGGAGTGGGGTGCGTGGAAGACGGCCACCAGCACTTCGTCGAGCATCGAGGAGGTCTCAGGGTCCGTGACGGTGCCGAAAACAAGTTTATATCCGGGACAGGTTTTCAGTGATCCGCCGCTTTTCGGGCAGAAGATGCCGTCCAGAATCTCCAGGGAGCGCTTCCCTGAAATCCGGATTATGGAGACGGCGCCGGGCCCCTGTGCGGAAGCCTGTGCGCAGATGGTATGGTCGAATCGGTTCTCTGTCATTTTTCCTCCCTGCGGTGCAGGGCCACTACATTTTCGACGTGATGGGTGTG
>DCIQ01000048.1:1634-4533 GCA_002317435.1 Bacteroidales bacterium UBA1722
TGGCCAGGTCACGGGCCTGGGTGGCGGGATTGCAGCTCACATAGACTATCTTCGCCGGACGGGCATTCATAATCACTTTCGCCACGTCCGGGTGGATTCCGGCTCTGGGAGGGTCGAGGATGATCACGTCGGGGGCTCCTCCGTGCGCGGCCACGAACTCGTCGGTAAGCACGTTCTTCATGTCCCCGGCGAGGAATTCGCAGTTTCCGATGCCGTTCAGGCGGGCATTCACCTCGGCATCCTCTATTGCCTCAGGCACATACTCTATCCCTATCACCGATTTCACGCGGCGGGCCACGAAGAGGGCGATGGTGCCTGTACCGGTGTAGAGGTCATACACCCGTTCATCTCCCTTGAAATCACAGAATTCGCGCACCACGGAGTAGAGGACGTACGCCTGGTCGGTATTGGTCTGGTAGAACGATTTCGGTCCTATCCGGAACTTCAGGTCCTCCATCTCCTGATAAATCGCATCCTCCCCGAAGTAGGTATGGACCGGCAGGTCCCCGATGGTATCGTTCAGCTTGTCGTTGAGCAGGTAATTGAGCGACTTGATTTGCGGAAAACGCTCCTTCATCGCGCCCATCAGCGCATCCGCAGGGTTTTTCTTTTCGCCTCCGGCAATATAGGCGAGCGGAGCGGCGAGGTCATCCGCAGCCCCCGGACCGAACGAAAGGACTGTCATCACGTCCCCGCGGGAGTTGTTGCGGATGATTATGTTCCGAAGATAACCCACACATTCGCGGAGATTGAAGAAACTCAGACGGTGGTCTGTCGCATACCGTTTCAGCCAGAGGCGGATCTCGTTCGAAGGTTCGCTCTGGAGATGGCAGTGCGTGATATCCAGCACCTTGTCGAAGCATCCTTCCTTATGGAAGCCCAGGGCAAAACCTTCCGGGCGGGTATTCACCTGCGAGTAACCGTTCTTCAGGTTATGGGGGAACCCATTGGGGTAATCCGCCGGATCCAGGGGAGTATGGGGGTCGAAGATAAGATCGGGGTCTTCCCCTTCATACAGCCAGCGGCGGTCCGAAAAGGTGAACTCCAACTTGTTCCTGTATTCGAATATCTTCTCCGAACCGAGAATGCCGCGTACACCTCCGAGTTGGAGATGGCCGATTCTGGTGAGCTGGTCGGTCACCTGCTTGTGCTTGAAACGCAATTGCATATCGTAGGGGACCGACTGCCACTTGCATCCGCCGCATTCCCCGTAATGGATGCAGACGGGAGCGATTCTGTCGGGGGAGGGCCTGACCATCCTCACGACACTGCCTTCCATATAGGAAGACTTGTTCCTGGTGACCATTATGTCCACTACGTCCCCGGGGATGGTCTGGGGGACGAAAATGGCTTTCCCGTCTATTCTGGCCAGCGAACGTCCCTCCGCGGCGAAAGTCTCTATCGTTATGTTTTCGAGGATCACCCTCTCTTTCTTATGTCTTGACATATCAGGATTTTTTGGCGCTGCAAATGTAATGAATCTCCCAGACCGGACACTACAGATTCCGTCCGTACGGGGCATTTATTTGCGGGTTACCTCTATGAATGTCAGTGAATGGGCGGGGATGACGACTTTTCCGTCCCTGGTTTCAAGTTTCATCAGCTGCGGAACCACGTGTTCGTCGCCGAAGTCGTTATAATCGTCCGGGCAGCGGCCGCAAAGCACCTGCGCCTCTATCCGTCCCGAAGATTTTACTCCCAAGGCTTCGAGACCGAGGTCGAGTGCCACGTCCCGTTCGGGGTCCTTGTTTATGATGGAATAGACATAATGCTTCCCGTCCGGATCGGAGGTGAGCACCACGTCGAAGACTTTCGTGGAGAGATCATCCTTCCGGAGCAGTTCTGAATCGATATTCACGGGCACCACATATTTCTCAAGCAGGCCGGTGTACATCTTGAACACATAGAAGGTAGTGCGCCTGACGATGCCTTCACTGTTCGTGCAGATGGCCCCGCGGGCATTTACGACAGGGGAGAAGCAGGCGATGTCCACTATGTCGGAATTCCGCAGGCAGGCATTCAGGAAACAGGCGGAGAAGAGGGCGTCGGCCATGGTATAGGTGGCATTGATGTCATTCTTGTCGCGCGCGCCGATATCGAAACCGCGCCGGAAATCCCCGTGCCAGGGATGATGCCAGCCTCTGAGATTCCATTCGTCAAACGCTATTCTGATGCTTCCGTCACCGAAACCGGCCTTTTCAAGAATCCGACGGGCCCGCATTATCTCATTATCCGGAGCGTCAGTCTTCATCATACAGGTCAGATAGTCAGCTGGATTGTTATCAAGCCACAGGGGGTCCCAATAGCCGTGGATACTTATGTAGTCGAGCAGATATCCGGTCTTCTCCAGCAGGGGCAGAGTCCACTCCTCACCTATGGTCGCAGCGGCGAACAGTTTGGCGTCGTGTGTCACGGATCTCATCATCTTGGCACTCTCGCATACGAGCGGTCCCCATTCCTGCACGGTCTTCGCACCTATCTCGTGACCTCCCCAGTTTTCATTTCCGACACTCCAGTATTTGACGTTGAAAGGCTCGGGGGAGCCGTTGGAGATGCGCATCCGTCCCCATTTTCCGACATTCAGATTACAATACTCCACCCAGTCGCTCATCTCTTCCGCGGTCCCGGTGCCGGCATTGGTGCAGATATAGGGTTCGCAGCCCACCTTTCGGCACCATTTGACATACTCGTCAGTGCCGAAAGTATTGGGATCTTCCACGTTCCACGCCTTGTCATAGGCAGGAGTACGTTCCGGTCCGACGCCGTCCACCCAGTGATAACTGCTCACGAAGCATCCCCCCGGCCAGCGCACGATGGGCACCTTGATCTCCTTCAAGGCTTCGATGACGTCAGTGCGGAATCCGTCTCCGTCACTGAGAGGACTGCCCGGATCGAAAAT
>DCIQ01000048.1:4552-4993 GCA_002317435.1 Bacteroidales bacterium UBA1722
CTGTCTTGTCACCGCCGGCGAGTGATACTGAATTACCGGCCACCTGTGCGAAGGAGCCGCCCGTCATACAGGCACAGACTAAAAACGAGGTTATCAATCTTTTGTACATATCACGACGATTCGTTAACGCTAATGTGTCAGGTCGGCCTATTCCCCGTACTTCATCACTTCATTGATGGCTTCACTGGGGAGGGATTCGCCTATCGGGCGGTCGAATGAGAGACGGAAGGTATAGGCGAAATCACAGGGTTTCGTTTTCGGGAAGGAAAGACGGAGACCGTCGGGCTGCTGCCGACAGTTAATCTCCTCATCAGACCCAAGCATTTTGACAGACAAGAGCACAGCGTCTCCTGTCACGTCCGGGGTCAATGAACGTATCAGCACATCCTCGGTACCCCACTCGAGGGTGATGGCATAGAAATCATTGCCTTTGACAGTGAA
>DCIQ01000121.1:0-156 GCA_002317435.1 Bacteroidales bacterium UBA1722
GTGCCGATCCGATGACTTTCACCCTGGAGCAGGCGAAGGAACTGCTCGCCGCCAATGCGGAGAAGGAGAAGATAAAGCGTATTAACGAATTTCCGGATGCTGACATCCAGGTTCTGAACGGCAGATACGGACCCTATATAAAGCATGCCGGTGAGA
>DCIQ01000121.1:195-351 GCA_002317435.1 Bacteroidales bacterium UBA1722
CAGATGCAGCGGCGCTGACGCTCGAAGAGTGCCGGAAGATTATTTCGGCGGCGGCAGATGAGCCTAAGAAGACATTCAGGAAATATCCCCGGAAGAAATAGTATTATCGAATCATATACAAGACGACTATAATGGGAAATCAAAAATATCAGATAG
>DCIQ01000121.1:468-3705 GCA_002317435.1 Bacteroidales bacterium UBA1722
AAAGAGTCAAGAAGATGGAAAATCTGGGCATAATTACCGGTTCCCGTCTGCTGGTCAAGCCCCATACCCTGGGACTGAATGTATGCGCCTTCATCGGAGTATCCCTTTCCCAGGCGAACAGATATCCTGAAGTAGTGGCTGCCCTTACCAGGATTCCCGAAGTGGTGGAATGTCATTTCGTGACAGGCAAGCACGCCCTCCTGCTGAAGATATTCTGTACTGACCACAACCACCTGATGGAGATTCTCATCAGCACCATCCAGAACATCCCCGGCGTGGAATCCACAGATACTATGATATCACTTGATCAGGCTATCGAAAGACAGGTCTGGGTCAACGATTTCCCTTCCAAAGAGACATCTCGCGAGTAGCAGGTCGTCTTTAGTGGTTATCTTGATATTGAATCTGTTACCCCTGCAGAAAAACAGAGGATAGCCCTTCGCCTCCACCACCGAAGCATCATCGGTGAATGATTCCCTGTACGCAGTATCATAACTGTCCAGAAGAACCTCTGTCCTGAACATCTGGGGTGTCTGGACGGAGAAGAATTTCGTCCTGTCGGCGGGCACCAGTCCGTTCTCTCTTCTCTCCCTCATCGACTCGGTCATCTCCACCGCCGGTATGACCGCAGGATGCTGCTCGGCCAGTGCGAATAGCCTTACCAGCTGTTGGGTGGAGACCAGCGGCCGCACGGCGTCGTGAACGGCGACTATACCTCCAGGACGGATATATTTCAGAGCGTTTTTTATGCTGTGGAAACGGGTGATGCCGCCGCAGGTCTCATAATGGGGGAATATGAACTGCTCCCGGTGGCACCAGTCGATCCACCATCGGGAATATGCCTGATTCATAGTGATTATGACAGTCACGTCGAAAGGCAGGGAACGGAACAGTTCTGTCGTTCTGTACAGAATCGGTTTTCCGTCCAGATCCAGGAATTGTTTGGGAAGTTCCTCTCCCATCCTCACGCCGCTGCCCCCGGCAGTGATAATGGCGTATCTCTCCATAGTGCTCTGATAGTATGTATGACAACTGATTGATTCGGGGAGAGGATTCCGTCAGCGGAGAATCTCCCGGAACTATTTTCGGCTCCTGCCTGCAAAGTTATTAAGTTATTTTTTTAATGATGACTAAATAAATAGTAAATTTGACCTTTCATATTTTAAAGCGGCATAAAAAGGAATGGAACTTGAAAATTCAACCAGGAAGATAACGAGAGCGCTTATCTCGGTGTACCATAAGGATCACATACAGGAAATAGCCGATGAATTGGTGAAATGCGGAGTGGAGATAGTATCTACCGGCGGCACGTTCGATTTTCTGCAGAAGTGCGGTATCCCGGTCGTATCTGTGGAATCCATTACGGGATATCCTTCGATATTCGGCGGGAGGGTAAAGACACTTCATCCCAAAATCTTCGGAGGCATCCTGTACAGACGCGAAAACGCGCAGGATGTGAGCCAAAGTGCCGAATATGAAGTTCCTGCCGTAGATTTGGTGATAGTGGACCTCTATCCGTTCGAAGAGACTGTGGCATCCGGCGCCCCACGTCAGGATATCATCGAAAAAATCGACATAGGCGGCATCTCCCTCATCAGGGCCGCAGCCAAAAACTATAGGGACGTGATCATAGTTTCAGGTAAGGACGGATATGAACCTCTATTGAATCTTCTCAAGGAGAAGAAGGGATATTCGGATGAAAGCGACAGGTGGAATTTCGCTGCCCACGCTTTCCTGACCAGTTCTCATTATGATACCGCCATCTTCGAATGGTTCAATTCGGACGGAGCCATCGCTTCATTCTCCAAGAGCATAACTGACAGCACCCATCTCCGCTATGGTGAGAATCCCCATCAGGCGGCAGCCTATTTCGGCTCGCCCGACTCTCTTCCCGCACAGATTCATGGGAAGGAGATATCCTATAACAATCTCTTGGATGTGGAGGCTGCTCTGGAACTGATTTCAGATTTCAAGGAGACCGCCGTCGCCATCATAAAGCATAACAATGCTTGCGGATGTGCAGTCCGTCCCGTCCTTCTGGACGCTTGGAAAGAGGCTCTCGCAGCTGATCCCGTATCCGCTTTCGGAGGAATCATCGCATCGAACCGCGTCATAGACGTACCCACTGCCGAAGAGATGAACAAGATTTTCTTCGAAGTGGTGATAGCTCCCGGTTATGAACCTGCAGCACTGGAGATACTTGAATCCAAGAAGAACCGCATAATTCTCGACAGTACTTCGGTGAAACTGTCTACGAAGAAGTTCCGCTCCATGTTCACCGGCGCATTGGTCCAGGACAGGGACGCTGTGGTGGAAACTCCCGAAGACCTGAAAGTGGTCACCAGGAAGGCTCCTACCCGGAAAGAGATAGATGATATGCTGTTCGCCAACATTCTGGTGAAACATTCCAAATCGAATACCATTGTTCTGGCGAAGGACCTCAGACTTTTGGCTTCCGGGGTGGGTCAGACGTCCCGCGTGGACTCGCTGAAGCAGGCTATCGAAAAAGCTCACGGATTCGGCTTCTCCTGCGATGGTGCCGTCATGTCGTCCGATGCATTCTTCCCGTTTCCCGATTGTGTGGAGATCGCCCACAAGGCGGGAGTGAATGCCGTAATCCATCCGGGCGGATCCATCCGTGATGCGGAAAGCGTCGATTACTGTGATGCGAATGATATGGCCATGGTGATGACCGGCAAGAGACACTTCAAACACTAAAACCATTTACGACCTTATGGCATTTTTAACTCAGGAACTGGCTATAGATTTAGGGACAGCCAACACCGTCATTCTGATGGACGGAAAGATCGTCGTCGATGAACCTTCCATCGTCGCTTTCGATCTGACTACCAACAAACCGATCGCTTTCGGTCAGAAAGCCAAATTGATGCATGACCGTACGAATCCCAACATCAAGACGGTCCGTCCTCTCCGGGACGGGGTCATAGCCGACTTCAATGCAGCGGAGCAGATGATCAGGGGATTTGTGAAGATGATTAACTACAAGCACAGTTTGTTCACCCCGAACATCAAAATGGTGGTCAGCATCCCGAAGGGGAGTACGGAAGTTGAGATTCGTGCCGTGCGTGACTCGTCGGAGCATGCGGGGGGGAAGGACATATACCTCATCTATGAACCCATGGCCGCCGCGATGGGTATCGGTATGAATGTGGAGGAGCCTAGCGGCAATATGATAGTCGACATAGGAGGCGGCACGACCGAAATCGCCGTAATCTC